>JALGZO010000571.1 GCA_025774865.1 bacterium
GGACGCTACGTGTTTCACGATCCGGCGCTGGGAAGGCTGTCGTACTCGTTCGAGAGTCTCGTCCGGCGCTGGGGAGGTGAGATCCTCTGCGGAGCGCACGGCACGTCTGCTCCGGCGGGCCAGGATCTTCCTGCGCGGGTAGGGCTCGATTCGGGGGCCCCGTTGGTCGATTCTGGGCCAAGGTGATAGGATTCAGGGGTGGGGAGCCCGTTCGCCGCCGCCCCCGGCTCCGCCCTGGAGGGAACGATGTCCTGGAGTCCGGACGACCCTTTCCCTGCCTCCGCCGCGCTCGGCGAGACCGACTCCGGCGCCCGGAACTTGCCGGGGTACCTCTGCTCTCTGCTCGAGCCCGGGCCGACGCTGGTCGTCGGCGCGTCCGAGGTCGTGCTCCGAGCGGCCGACTCTCATCCGGTGACGGTCGTCGATTGGAACACGAGGCGTCTGCGAGCTCTGGAACGGTGTGCGCTCGACCGCGGCCGTGAGATTCGCGCGATCTGTCGCGATCCCACGCGTCAGGACCTCGATCTCGGAAGCCGGGCGTTCGCGAACGCGGTCTGCCTCGACGTGCTCGAGCGGTGTCCCGACGAAATGGCGATCCTGGAGAAGGTCCATCGGGCCTTGCAGCCGGGCGGGCGGCTCGTGGCGCGGGTTCGGGCGGGTTCGTGGGTCCGGGAGGAGCCCGGCAGCCTCCCCGCGACCATACGCCGATACGATCCGGAGTCGCTTCGGAGCTCGCTCGAACAGGCGGGGTTCCGGACGCTCCAGCTCCGCTACTGGAACTTCGTCGGCGTCCCCATCGCGTTCCTCTGCGATCGATGCCTGCAGCGCCCGCACCGCGACCAGGGCGGGTCACCGGCTTCCGAGAGACCGCGTAGCCGATGGGAAGGCGGCATCGATGCGTGGTTCCGGATGGTGGAAAACCGGCTCGGCTTGCCGGTGGGCATCAGTCTGATCTCCGTGGCCACGCCTTACATCGAGAAGATCCGCGTGAAGGACCCGCTGCACGAGAAAGGGTTCTCCGGTAAGACGGCTCGCACGGCGTACGAGCCGATGGCGACGACTCGCTGAGAGTCGTCAGCGCCTCGCCCGTACATACTCTCGGAACCGTTCCACCTCGGCCCGCACTCCGGCGTCCTCCGGCGCCAATCGAAACGCGGACTCGTAGTGCCGCCCTGCGTTCACGGCATCGCCGCGCAGCGCGAAGATGCGTGCGAGGTGCACGTGCGTGAGAACGAGGTTCGGGTTGGCGGCGAGCGCTTGCTCGTAGTAGACGATGGCCTCGTCGTGTCGCTCCATCGTCTCGAGTGTGTAGCCTCGCGAGTGCGCCAGATAGGCGGGGTCGATCCGGAGATCGAGATCCGCGTTCATCACGAGAAGGAGCACCACGAGCCCCGCCGCGGTCAGCGCACCCCGGGCGGGACGCACCGAGTCCGCCAACAGCGTGCGGAGGGCGAACCCGCCGTAGAGCAACAGCAACGGCGCCACGGGAAGACGGTAGCGCGCGGCGACGAAGAAGAGCACCACGGACGCCGAGTACGACACGAAGAACAAGATGAAGAGGAGGTGGTCCCGCCCCGCCGGAGCGGCTCGCAGCATCCCCACCAGCCCCAGGGGAAGCAGCACGCCGGTCGAGAGGAATGCGAGGCGCAAGGCCGTGGACAGGTCGCGGAAGAGATCGAAGTCGACGTTGATCGGCACGTCACGACCGTTTAGGTAGGCGCGGATTCTCTGCAGCGTCAGGCTCGCGAACCGGTCCGGGTTGGCGCGAACGAACTCCATCCCGCGATGAAACCAGTAGGAAGAGACCTCCGCGTCGCTCAATCCGCTTCGCCCCGACTCTTGTTCGGCGACCTGACGCGGCGTCTCCAGGTTGAACACGCCGGGCAAAGGCGGCATCCCCTTGGGCGGCGTGAAGAACCCGGTCGCGTTCTCGTTGTTCCCCACGTAGAAGTTGATGCCGCCGTGGGGAGTGATCAGCATGGACTCTCCCGCCACGATTCGGTTTCGCACCGTGAACGGAAGCACGCAGATCGCCACCCCGGCCACGACGATTCCCGCCGCGACGAGTCCGCGCACCGCCCCGTGAGGGCGACTCACCCAGAACGCCCATCCCGATGCGAGCGGGACGAACGGCAGGACATTGGGGCGCGTCAGCACGAAGAGACCGAGCAGCACCCCGCCGCCCAGCCAATCACGGAGCCGCCCGGATGCGCCGGCCCGTCGGAGGACGAGGAGCATCGCGGCCACGAGAATGACGGAGAATGACGCATCCATCAGTTGACCCTCGTAGAAGAGGATCAAGCCGTAGAAGACATGCAGCGTGAGCGTGAGCAACGCCGATAGCGGACCGAACAGATCCCGGGCAAGCCGCCACAGCAGGAACGCCGCGAGGACGCCGAGCCCGGCCTGGATCGAAAGGACGAGGGGGAGCGCTTCTCCAACAACCGCGAAGACGCCGGCCAGAAAGTAGTAATAGAACGGACTGAAGATGAGACTCTCTCCGCGAAGGAAGAAGTCGCCGGCGGCGATGCGGCGAGCGAAGTCGAGGAAGAACTCGGCGTCGCCGGACTTGTTCGGCGCGCCTGCGAATTCGAACAGGTAGAGAACGCGCAGGGCGACCATCGCGCCGAGGAGACCGAGAACGCACCACCGCTCCGTACGCGCGCTCAGGCGTCGCTCGAGCCGCTCGGCGGGATTCGCGGTCGCGGCGCGGTCCCGGCTCCGCTGATCGGACTTCTTCGGTGATCGTTGCCTCATCGGTCTCCCGCGTTCCGATGGGCGAGTGTAGTGGGCCGTTACCTGCCTCGCAAACGGAGGGCGTCGATCCTCTCGGCAAACGCCTCGTGGGCCGCCCATCACGCCCCGCGAAACGTGGCGCGCGTCTTGCAACCCTTCTTCGCGAGTCCCGGGATGGGAGGGAAGCGACATGGCAGTAACCGGAACGCCGCGCCGTCTCGCCCGCGTCGCGCCCGTTCTCGCCGTGACACTCGCGATCGGGTCCGGCGTGCCCGTGGGGCACCGCACGTCCCCCGACGTCGCGGAGGGCGGAAGCATCGCGCTGGCCTGCGCCGCCGTGTACTTGATCGTGTGCGGTCCGTGGGCGCCCATCTGCCCCAGTCTCCCGTCGGCGTGCTACGCGAGTCCCGCTACGATCGGGCCCTGAGCGCGTGAAAAAGGCCCCTCCGAGTCGGAGGGGCCTTTCGGCCGGTCGGGTTCGGGCGCCGCGCGCAACGCCGGGGAACCGCTACGACGATTCGAACCTCGCCTTCACCCGCTTCATCACGAGATGGCGGTGCGTCGCGGCGGCGAACGCTTCACCCTGCCCCTGTCCACGAAGCTCCTCGACGAGCCGTGCCGCGGCCTCGGGGTCGATGTCCTGCATCTCGCTCGCCGCGTCCGTCAGGACGGTGACCTTGTCGCCGGAGACCTGAACGAAACCGCCCTCGACGAAGAGGCGGCGGGTCCGGCCGTCGAGGGCGACGCGAAGCTCGCCCACGCCGAGCCTCGCGAGAAACCACGCGTGCCCGGGTAGGATTCCCACTTCGCCGTCGTGCGCGGGGACCGTCACCCGGGTGGCCTCTTCGTCGAGGATCGACTTCTCGGGCGTGACGACCGAGCACTGCAGAGTCTTCGCGGCCATTCGTTACACCTTCGCGCCGAGCGACTTCGCCTTCTCGACGGCGCCTTCGATCGTCCCGACGTACATGAACGCCTGCTCGGGCAGATGGTCGTACTCGCCCTCGACGACGGCCTTGAAGGAGCGGATGTTGTCCTCGAGCTTCACGTAGGTACCCGGCACGCCGGTGAACTGCTCCGCCACGTGGAACGCCTGCGACAGGAACCGCTCGAGCTTCCGGGCCCGCGCGACGATCAACTTGTCCTCCTCGGAAAGCTCGTCCATTCCGAGAATGGCGATGATGTCTTGCAGATCCTTGTATCGCTGGAGCGTCCGTTTCACCGCCTGCGCGACCGTGTAGTGCTCCTCGCCGAGGATGGTCGGGTCCATGATGCGGCTCGTCGACTCGAGCGGGTCGACCGCGGGGTAGATGCCCTTCTCGGCGATGTCGCGCGAGAGGTTCGTCGTGGCGTCGAGGTGCGTGAACGCGGCGGCCGGCGCCGGATCCGTGTAGTCGTCCGCCGGCACGTAGATCGCCTGGATCGACGTCACGGAGCCGTGCTGGGTGGACGTGATTCGTTCCTGCAGATCGCCCATCTCGGTACCGAGCGTCGGCTGGTAGCCGACCGCCGACGGCATCCGGCCGAGAAGCGCCGACACCTCGGAGCCCGCCTGCGTGAAGCGGAAGATGTTGTCGATGAAGAGAAGGACGTCAGCGCCGGATTGATCGCGGAAGTACTCGGCCATCGTCAGGGCGGTCAGCCCCACGCGAAGCCGCGCTCCCGGGGGCTCGTTCATCTGGCCGAAGACGAGCGCCGTCTTGTCGATGACGCCGGACTCCTGCATCTCGAGCCAGAGATCGTTGCCTTCGCGCGTGCGCTCGCCCACTCCGGCGAACACGGAGTAACCACCGTGCACGGACGCGATGTTGTGGATGAGCTCCTGGATGATGACCGTCTTGCCGACGCCGGCCCCTCCGAAGAGCCCGGTCTTGCCACCCTTCACGTAGGGGGCGAGGAGATCCACGACCTTGATGCCCGACTCGAAGATCTGCGTCTTCGCCTCGAGGTCCTTGAACTCGGGCGGAGGGCGGTGGATCGGCCGATGGTCGGTGACTCCTTCGAGCGGCCCCTTCTTGTCGATGGGCTCCCCGAGCAGGTTGAAGACGCGACCGAGCACCGGCTCGCCGACCGGGACCGTCACCGGGTTCCCGGTGTTGAAGATCGACATGCCGCGCTCGAGCCCGTCGGTAGAGCCGAGCGAGACGGCGCGCACTCGATTGCCGCCCAAGTGCTGCTGCACCTCGCACGTCAGGTTGATCTCGGAGCCGTTCTCCTTGGACCACAGGACGAGCGCGTCGTAGATGTCCGGCAACTGTCCCTTCGGGAACTCCGCGTCCAGGGTCGAGCCGATCACCTGAACGATCTTTCCTTCAATCATGCCATTCATCGCGTCCTACTCCATGTTCAGGGCGATCGCCCGGGGTCTCCGTGTCACTTGAGCGCCTCGACGCCGCCCATGAGCTCGGCGATCTCGTTCGTGATCTGGCTCTGTCGCGCCCGATTGTAGAGCCGGGTAAGCGCCTTGATCAGCTTGTTCGCCGCGTCGGTGGCGTTCTTCATCGCGACCATGCGCGCGCGGTGCTCGCCGACCGACGCTTGTAGAAAATCGTTGTAGAGGGCGCTCTTGAGGTAAGCCGGCAGAAGCTCCCTCATGAGGCTCTCCGGGTCCGGCGAGAAGATGTAGTTCGGGGTCCACTTCTGCTCGACCGTCGCTTTGCCCGCCGGATCGGCGGGACCGTCCCCCTCGTCCGCTCCGATCGACTCGAGCGGCAGAAGCACTTCCGCGACGGGTACCTGCCGACCCGCCGAGAGGAACTTCTGGTAAACGACGGTGACGTGATCGATCTCCGCGCGCGAGTAGCGCTCGATCATCTCCTCGGCGATCACGTTGACGTCGGCGTACGCGACTTTGTCCCCGAAGTGATCGTGGGCGGCCGCGAGAGGCTCCTCCCGGTGCCGGAAATACTGCTGCCCCTTCTTCCCGACGACGTGAAGCTCGACTTCCGTTCCCGCCTGCCGCTCCGAAACCAATATGTCTCGAGCCATCATGCAGAGATTGGAGTTGTATCCGCC
>JALGZO010000572.1 GCA_025774865.1 bacterium
CATCGCCTGGAGAGCCGCGAACGACCACCGGTGCACGGTATTCTACCAGCCGAATTTCGCGTTCAACCTGATGACTCGGCGCATCAAGGACGGTGACATGGATGGCGTCGATCTTTCGTCCTTGCGCCTGGTACTCAACGGAGCGGAGCCTTGCTTTTGGGAATCGCACGAGATGCTCGCCAATCGTTTTTCGCGGTGGGGGCTCTCGCGCGACAGTCTGGGCATCGTTTACGGTATGGCGGAGGTGACGAACTCCGTCTTCGGGGCAGGTCACCGGGAGCCGATCGTCGTCGACGGTGTTGATCGGTTCGTGCTGCAACGCGAGGAACGGGCCGAACCGGTCTCGGTGGACTCGCCGAACCTGCAGCGTTTTCTCGGCGTCGGGCGGGCACTGCGCGGGACGGAGTTCAAGGTCGTGGACGACGACCGAAACGAAGTGGAGGAGAGACGGATCGGTGAGGTGGCGATCCGGTCCGAGGCGCGAATGCACGGCTATCATCGCAACGAAGAGGCGACCGCAGCTTCCCTGGCGCCCGACGGCTGGTACTACTCGGGCGATATGGGCTACCGGGTCGGAGACATCCTGTTCATCACCGGGCGCAAGAGCGACGTGATCATCATCGGCGGCGTGAACATCTACCCGCAGGATGTCGAGAAGATCGTCGCGGAGCATCCGGCGTCGGTGCCGGGACGAGTCGCGGCGATCGGAGTGGACGATGCGGAGATCGGCACCCAGAAGATGGTGCTCATCGTCGAGTCGAAGTCGACGGAACCGGACGTGCTCGCGGAACTCGCGCAGTACGCGCGCACGGAGATTTCACAGCGGTTGAACGTCGTTGTGAGTCGCGTGGTGCACGTGCCGCACATGTGGCTCATCAAGACATCGAGCGGCAAGATCGCACGAATCCCGAACTACGAGCGGCTCCAGGTGCTCGAGAAGGAGGGGTCGTGACGGCGGAGCGCACAGAGATCGAACGGGAGATCCGCGCGTACGTGCTGCGGGAGTTCCTCCCGGGCGAGGGTCCGGAAGTCCTGGACCGCGCCCCTGGTCTCATGAGCGGCGGTATTCTCGACTCGCTCTCCATTCTCTCCCTGGTCGATTTCCTGGAAGAGCGGTACGGCGTCGAGCTGAAGGCGCACGAGCTGGACGTCGGGAACCTCGACACGATCGAAGACATTGCGGATCTCGTCCGGGGAAAGCTCGGGGACGCGAAGTCCGAGGGCGCCTAAGGGATCGGTCGCAAGAGCCCGGGGTAGTCCACGAGGTGGTCGAAGAGGGTGTCCGCGATGAGACGATGCCCGAGGGCATTCGGGTGGAAATCCCACGGGGCGACCCGAATCGCCGCGCTATCCCAGTCCCCGTAGACGTCCTCGAGGATGATCGTCTGGAAGCCGGTTTCCTCGGCCAGCTCGATGAGCTCGCGGTCCAATCGCGTCATCTCGATCTGGCGGATCTTCGGAAGGAAGACATTCAGTGGAACGGCATCGTGGCGGAGACAGGCGTCGACGATCTTCCCGTAACCCCAGCGATTGAGCGCTCGCCGTTCGCCGCGGAGCTGCCGCCGGATCTCTTCCGCGGACTGCGACGGGTCCACTGCGATCTCGCCCAACAGGTCCTGCAGGACGGTCGACCGCGCCGCGGTCCCTTCGGCCAAATAGTCCGCGAGTCGTTCCAGTTCCCGGGACTTCATCCCGGTGTGGGACACGTAGATGACGACATCTGGCTCGAACTCGAACACGCGCTCCTCGCAGAGAGCGACATGGTCGGCAAGCGTGTAGCCTCCGACCGCGAAGTTCAGGACCTCGTACCGTTCGAACTCGTCGCGGGGTGGCTCCATGTCGAGTCGACTCTCGAGAATCGCCTCGAACCCCTCGTCGTTGTCGACGCCCCATCCCATCACGTAGGAGGATCCGAGCAGCGCGATCCGAAATGTGCCGTCTCTCTTGGGCCGCTCGTATTCGAGATCGCGCATCCCCCACGCGTTCGTCCGGATGATGGTGTCGCGAAACGGGGTCTCATTCGAGGGGATGAGCTCGTAGCCGGGAACCCCGCCCGTCCGAAACACGGCGTCGGTCTCCCGGAACGGTGTCTTTCCGGCCGGCCTCGAGAGCTGCATCTCCCAGATGCGCGAATTCAGGCGGTTCATCTGGAGGAGCCCCTCGTAGTATCCGTGGATGACCTGGTCCTCGTCCCACTGACTGAAGCGATCGTCGTCGATCGTCGCGAGAATGCTTCCGACCGAAGGACCGAAACGCTTCTGCACATTCGGCGTCGACGCGAGGAGCAGTACTGCCGACAGTCCGATCACGTACACGGGCCGGCCGGCCCGCCGAGCCACGCCGGCGGGCGAAGCGCGTCGGGTCAGGAGTCCGCCGACGAAGGCGACGGCTACGAGGGCCGCGGCCAGCATGGCCCATTCGCGTCCGCCCCCCGCGTTGCTCGCGGTGACGTTCCACCAGGCGGACACCGACGGCGTGTTCCACATCGCCCAGAGGACGGAGATCACGCAGAAGACCCCCACCGTCCGCCAAGAGCGAACCTGCCGCTCCCGGAAGGTGTGCGGCTCGGCGGACGGACGCCGGCGCGGCCCCGCCTGCGCCTCGCGGAGAGCCGCGAGCAGGACGAGCGCCCCCAGAACGCCGAAGAACAACGCGTCGCCCGACGTCACGAGGAACGAGCCGCGCAGCCAGAACCACTGGTACGCGTGCAGCAACGTCGTTGCCGTGAACACGGCCGCCACGGCCAGTGCGGTCGCTCGGGCGGGACCTCTCTTGCGGAATCGCATCATGACCGGGTAGTAGACGATCTTCGTCATGAAGGCGGTCCAGTAGATGTTGATGCGATGCCAGAAGTCCGTGAAGCTGGACGCGAAGAAGTACCGGCGGTGCGTCTCCGGCAAATTGAACCCGAACAGACACAGGATTCCGATGATCAGATGAAAGAGCCCGGA
Organism: bacterium; assembly: GCA_025774865.1. Taxonomy (GTDB): domain Bacteria; phylum ARS69; class ARS69; order ARS69; family ARS69; genus JALGZO01. Next base: position 2,952 of record JALGZO010000572.1, read on the forward strand.
GATGCGGATGTAGAGGAAATAGCTGCCCACGGTGAAGAGCAAGAGATCGGAGAAGCTCGCAACCCCCGTGGGGGCGGGAAGAACGTGCATGTAGACGAGGCGATACAATACGATCTGGAACAGTCCCCGGGCGATCCACGCCAGACCCTTCTGGTAGATGCGGAATGAAGCGTCGTCGTACCAGGTGCGGATGAAGGTGCGGGAGTCGACGGCCGGAAAGAGCGGAAAGCACACGTTCGGAAGAAGAAAGAAGTAAGCGAGCCGCGACCATCCTTTCGGCTCCTGTCCGTGGCGCAGGTCGTAGCAGTAGATGATCATCCGGATCATGAACATCGAGCCGAGGATCGGGAGCATCACCGCGGCGGCGTCGGGGAGGTCGATCTGGCCGGCCCGCGCCGCGGCGAGCCCCGCGCCGGCGGCGAGCAGCACCACGATCCTCGCACCGAATGACAAGGGCAGATGGCAAACTGCAATGAGTGCGAGCCCCGCGGTGACCAGCCACATCGCCGGAACCGCGCCGAGCACCGCGCCGGTTCCCACCCAGGAGAGAACGACGAACGTGGGTAGGCGGACCTTCTTCGGGATGACGGAGTGAATCAGGAACCCGACGAAGATGACCGGGATCAGTCGGTCGAACTGCCGCAGCTCCTCGATACGGTAGACGTGCGCAACCCACAGAACGAGTGCGAGCTGGGCGACGACGGCCAGCCACCGCGCCCCCCGCCCCGCGGCGTCCGAGCTCACGTCATGAGCTCCCGAAAGTCCTCGACGGTGGGGATTCCCCCGGCCAGCGTTGGCGCATCCTTCGGATGAAGAGTCCGCACCATGACGGCGATCGCCTCCGGTACGGCCCTGACCAGCGGGTTGAGCACGCGGGGATCGTTGTCGACGACGAGGTCGATCGGACCCTTGCGACGAATGAGCGGGACGGTCTCGATCTTGAACTCGACGTCGTTGAGATCGAAGACGGGCTTCATGAGGAGCTGGGTCCGAATCGTGCCGATCGGAAAGCCGGCCTCGTGGAGAGAGCGGCACGTCCCGAGGTACATCTCGGGAACGTGCCGACCGGTCATGTAGTTGAGCTCCGCGCCCTGATCCCACCAAGCCCGGGCCGCGTCCACGGCGCCGTCCAGCGGCGCGTCGTGCTCGAGGTAGTCGCTCCCGAAGAACTGCCTCGCCCACGCCTCCCGTAGACGACCGAGCGTCTCTTCGTCGTCGATTCCGTGCTTACGCAACGTATCGACGGGGTTATACTCGAACGCCTCTTCGGCCAGATCCCGGATGGTTCTCGTGATCTCGGCGTCGCCGCCGAAGAGCGCGCGGGCCTGGTCGAACAAGATCTGCTTCGTTCGCGGGACATTGTCGAAGAGCGTGCCGTCGAGATCCAGAACGATCTGGGGCACCTGGCCGCGGTCACGGCCGCGCCGGATACGTTCGTCGATTTGTCGGGCCAGATCACCCGTGGTGCCCGCTTCTGTCATGCTCGTTCCTTTCGGGGCGAGAGTGTAACAGAGAGGAACGAGACCGACATGGCCGGGAACTCTCGAAACGACGTCTTCTCGCGCACGGAGTACCGGCGCGTCATCGCCTGGCCGGAGCGGATCCGTCGAGAGGCACCATTCTTCGATCGCGTCTTCGGCGAGGCCTCGCGAGCGCCTGACGACTCCCGTCCCCGACGCCTGCTCGACGTCGGCTGTGGCACCGGCGAGCACACTCGTCACTTCGCCGAGCGTGGTTGGGAAGCGGTCGGGATCGACGCGGCCGAAAACATGATCGAGGACGCGGAAGCACTCGCCGGCGAGACCGATTCGGGAGGAACGGCTCGGTACGAGCTTCGCGACGCGGCCGCGGCTGCCGTACTTCCGGAGGCGCCGTTCGATGCGGCGATATGTCTCGGCAACACGATGGCGTTCGTCGAGACGCGCGAGGAGATGGACGCGTTTCTTCGTGGGGTGGCGGACGCCCTCGCGTCGGGCGCGGAACTCTTGATGCAGCTCCTCAACTACGAGCGCATCGAGGCTCTGCCCGTACGGGCGCTTGGCGTCAATGTGCGACCTCTGCCCGAGGAAGAAGGCGAAGGGGAGATCGTTTTCGTCCGCGTGCTCAAGTCCGTCGGAGACGGGACCGTGGACTTCTACCCCATCACGTTGACGTTGCGCCCCGATCGTGACCCGCCGGTGGAGATGCGTTCGTCCCGGCGGGCGAAGCACTACGCATGGGTGCGCTCCGATCTCCAGTCGGCACTCGTCGCCGCGGGCTTCGCGAGCGACGTTCGGTTTCTCGGCTCGATGACCGGCTCGCCGTACGCGCCGATGGAATCCCACGATCTCGTGGTGGTCGCTCGCAAGCAATGATCGCTACTACCATTCTTCTCGCCGCCTGTCTGGCGGAGGGCCAAGTTCTGTCGGCGGCGGGGGAACCTCTCGAGGGTGTCACGATCCTCGAGGTGCAGGGCGGACGCCCGCTCGGCGTGACGGACGGCCTGGGCCGGTTCCGGGTCGACGCCGGGGGGCCCTCCGGCGCCGGAGATGGCGGCGGTAGCTCGACGGAGGCCGTGCTGGAGCTTCGGGGCGACGATTTCACCCATGTGTTTCGCGTGGTGTGCGGCGGCCAGACGACGGTCCTCCTCCCTCCCGACGTCCGGCGGATGGAGGCGGTCGAAGTGAGTGCGACGCGGCTCGAACGAACGTTCGAGAGCTCGGCGGCTCGGGTGGATCGTCTCGAGGAGCAGGAATTGGCCGACGCGGCCGGCTCGGTCCCTTCGCTCAGCGCGGCCGTCCAG
>JALGZO010000573.1 GCA_025774865.1 bacterium
CCTGCTGCCCGAATCCCCAGTCGGGCTTCACGGACGCCGGTGGCGTCGTCATTTTCGAGTTCAAGAAGCTCGGCGGCAGGGGTTCCGGTGAGGTTCGAGTGACCTCCCGCACGAATGGCAACATCGCCATTTGCCAGGCGCCGTTCGACTTCACGAGTACCGACCTCGACGGCGATTGCACCGAGACCGGCGTCGTCGACCTCGGTCTGTGGGCCGGCTGCCTGTTCCCTGGGCCCTACTGCCGGGTGTCGGACTACAATTGCGATGCCACGGTCGACGTCATCGACCTGGGTCTCTGGGCCGGTGGGCTGGGCTTGGACTGCTCCAGCGGAGCCCCCTGTCCGTAGTCGCGGCTGAGCAAGTGGGCTGGGCTTGGACTGCTCCAGCGGAGCCCCCTGTCCGTAGTCGCGGCTGAGCAAGGTTCTTCGAGGGGCGCCCCCCGGGGCGCCCCTTTTTTTGTTGCCCGGCCTCGAACGCTGCGCTCGAATCACGAGTCATGAATCGTGACCCATTCGATCTCACCGACCGCGCGGCGCTCGTCACGGGTGCGGGGCGCGGAATCGGACGAGCGATCGCACGGGGTCTCGGCGAGCGGGGCGCGGGCGTGGTGGTCGCCGAGATCGAGTCCGCCCGGGGTGAGCGGACCGCCGCCGATTTCTGCGAGGCGGGGGTCGACGCCCGGTTCGTCCGCACGGACGTCACGGACTCCGCGAGCGTCGAGAGTGCGTTCGACTTCGGCGTCGAGCGCTTCGGCGCCGTCGACATCGTCGTGAACAACGCGGGGATGAGTCAACGAACGCCGGCCGAGACCTATTCGGACGAAGATCTCGATCGCATCATCCGGCTCAACGTTCACGGCGTGTTCTACGGGATGCGCGCCGCCGCGCGGCGGTGGATCGCAGCGAAACGCGGGGGAAAGATCATCAACCTCGCGTCGTTCGCGGGCGTCGTGGCGGATCCGCTCTCGGCTCCCTACGCAGCCACCAAGGGAGCCGTGGTCCAGCTCACGAAGACCTGTGCCGTCGAATGGGCGCCGCACGGAATCCAGGTCAACGCGATCGGGCCCGGGTACACGCGCACGCCGATGACGGAGCCTGCGCTCGGCGATCCGGCGTCGCGCGCCGCAGCGCTCGCGAAGACGCCGCTCGGCCGCGTGGCGGAACCCGAAGATCTCGTGGGTGCCGCCATCTTCCTCGCCTCATCGGCGTCGGACTACGTGACGGGACACGTCCTCATGGTCGACGGAGGCTGGACCGCCGCGTAAGGGAGGTCGAGCCCGCGCCGGCGGCGAACGACCGCAGGTAGGCGGCGACGGCCGGCCCCTCGGCCTCCCGGAGCCGTCGGCAGTCGGCCACCTCGTCCTCGACGCGCTCGATCCGGCGCTCCGTTCCGGGCACGCGGCGAGCGGAATCCTCGAAGAACTCGATCATCCGGTCGAGACGCTCGACCGAGCAGCCGCTTCCGAACGAGGGAAGGCCCGCCAATCGGCGGGGGCTGAGCCTCTCGGCGAGCTCGCCGTAGTGGTCCACCATCCAGTCGAACGCCCGGTCGCGCCCCGGCTCGGTGTCACGGAGCGCCCACGGAATGGCCAGGACCTCGTGCGAACGCAGCGGTCCTTCGAGCGAATACGCGAGCGCCCGCTCCACGATCACCGGATCCCGAAAAGACCCGAGCGCGGAAAGAAACCTGGATCGCTCCGTCGGTACTTCCGCGGATTCGAAACGTGCCCGGAACGTGTCGAAGAGCTCCCGGTCACCGTCGAGCGCCGCGAGGCTCAGCGAGATCCCCGCGATCGAGGGATCCACCGACGTGGGATCCTTCAGGTAGGCCGCGGTCCGCTCGCGAGCGTAAGCCCGCACGTCCGGGTCACTCCCGTAGTCCCCGAGCCAATTGACGAGCTGGGTGCGGAGAGACGCGACGATTTCGCTCTCTCCCGACCGTCGCTCGAGTCCGATCCGATTCAGCGCCGGCCACAGTGTTCGACGGACGAAGATCGCGAAGTCGTCGGCCAGGTCCTCGGTCACGAACGCGCTCCGTACGTTGCCGAGGCCCGCGACGGCGGACGGCACGACCGCGAGATCCTCGTCTGCCGCGAACCGGTTCACGACCTTCGCGTAGTCCACGGCTCGCCAGGCGCCGGCGTCCAGCAAGCCGCTGAGGTTCCCCAGGAACTCCACCCTCTCGATCGGCGTGAGCTCGCGATCGGCACGAGCGGCCAGGATCCCCATGCGATCGGATGCCAGCGACCAGCGGTAGCAGCCCCCGGCCCCTGCGTTCGGGTACACCCACTCGACGTCTCGATCCGCCTCGAGCTCGACGACGGCGCTCTCTCGATCCAGCAGGAGACGTCGGGTCCGTAGGGTCTCTCCGTCCGAGTACCTCAACACCATCGGCACCTTCCAGCTCAGCTCCTCGACGTCGGCTCCCGCGTGATGGAACCGGCTCTGCGTGACGCGCACGCGCCGGCCTTCCACTTCGAGCTCGACGAGCGGGTGCCCCGGCTGCTCCAGGAACGCCGCCATCGCCCCCGAAACGTCGCGACCGGTCGCCGCGTCCAGGGCATTCCAGAGATCGTCGGCCGTGGCGTTGTCGTCGGCGTGGGCGCTCAGGTAGTCGATCACGCCGCGGCGAAACGCCTCCTCCCCCGCCCATTCTTCGAACATGGACAAGACGAGCTTGCCCTTCTGGTAAGTGACGCCGAGGCCCTCCATCAGCAGACTGCCGGGCTCCACCACGCGCCGGATGGGCTGGGTCGAAGGAAGAGCATCGCGAGCGAGCAACCCCTGGGTCCGGCGGAGCTCCCGGACCGGGGTTTCGAACTCCGGGTGCACTCGGTGGGTGATCTTGTCTCCCAGCCAATCCGCGAACGCCTCGTTGAGCCACAGATCGTCCCACCACTCCATGGTCACGAGATTCCCGAACCACTGGTGGGCGAGCTCGTGCGCCGTGATGAGAACGAGCCGCCGTCTCTGTTCGGCGGTGGTCGCGTCGGGGTCGAGCAGAAGGACCGCGTCTCTGAACGTGATTGCCCCGGGATTTTCCATCGCCCCCGGCCAGAACTCCGGCACCGCGATGAGATCGAGCTTTTCGTACGGATGCGAGCGGTCGAAGTACTCCTCCATCGCCGCCAGGATCGGGCCGGTTACCTCCTGCGCCGCGCCGGCGAGATGGGATTGCCCGCGCGGGGCGACGATCCTTCCGGGCACCGAGAGACCCGGGATCGGCACGGTGTCGAACGGACCGACGGCGATCGCGAGGAGATAGGTCGGCAGCGGCCTCGTCGTTCGGAACGTGGTCGTTCGCCACCCGTCGCCCGCACTCTCCGCTTCGACCTCCGTGTTCGAGATCGCAATCGTCCCGTCCGGAACGGTGAGGGTCAGCTGGAACGGGATCTTGAAACCCGGCTCGTCCCAGGCCGGAAACGCCTCTCGAGCATCGTCCGCCTCGAACTGGGTGAACGCGTAGGCGTCGCCGGCATGCTCGGCTCGGTAGAGACCCTTCGGCTGCGTTCCGAACTCGTGGTCGAAGCCGACGGTCAGGACGTAGCGACCCGGGGACAGCGGCTCGGGCACCGTCACCTCGACGACGTCGTCCGCGATCGCACCCTGGGAGACTTCGAGCTCGACCCCTTCGTGGACGAGTCGAACCGGATGGAGCCGCTGCCCTTCCGAGTGGAATCGAATGGCGTCGGTCGGCTCGCGCACCTCGAGCTCGATCCGGGTGGAGCCCGAGTACTCGGCCTGGGCGGGGTCGAGTTTCAGCTCGATGGACTGGAACGTGGGGACGACGGCTCGGCCGAGCCGCTCCGAGAACTTCGCCGCGTGGGCCGGCGCGGCCGCCCCGACGATCGCCAGCCCCATCGCGACCACCGAGCCGAGGGTGAGGCGCCGCAGAACGACCTCCTTACTTCGTCAGGACGACGGGCCGTGCGTGAGCGATTCCCGCGGCCCGGAGGCGGAAGAAGTAGACGCCGGCGGGGACGGGACGACCATCGTCGTCGCGGCCGTCCCAGTCGATTTCGGTGGCGCCGGCCGGCCGCTGACCGTCGACCAGCCGCCGTACGAGACGCCCGCGAACGTCGTAGACCGCGAGCTGGACCCGGTCCGGATACTTCAGCTCGAACCGGAAGTGGGTCCGGTCGCGGAACGGATTCGGGAACGCGGCCGGCCCGGCGTCCGACGTGACGACGGCCGCCCCGGTCGCTCCCGCCAGGATCGGAAAGTCGTGCCAGTGGTCCGGCGCCACCCGCGGCGAGCCCTCTTCGCGCCCGGTGGCATCGCCCGCCAGACCATAGTAGTCGACCGTCGTGTCGGAGGCCGGGCCCGGAATCGTCCCTTCCCAGTCGTCCCCCCCCACGTTCGCCATCGCGACGGTTCGCCAGTCGTCGCCGGCGAAGCGGTAGTGCTGGACGAGGACGGGCCCGACGCTCTGCTCTCGAATCGGCACGTGAGCCACCCGCAGCATCGCGCTATCCATGACTCCCTTCGCCCGACAATGGAGGGCGTCGTCCGTGCGCCATCCCGAGTAGTAGTAGCCGCGGACGTCGTAACCCGGCATCGCGGCCCGGTACACGTCCAGCGCGTTGGAATCGTTCGCGGCGTTGTTGAAGGTGGGGACGAGGATCAGGTCGTTCACGAAGAGGCTGTTCGTGTAGGAGGCCGGCTGTCCGCCGCCGATGGGCTGACAGTAGACGCGGTGCACCGTGTAGTTGCGTCCGGTCGACGCCATGAGAGATCCGATCAGCGTGGCCCGCTGCTCCAGCGCGTCGTAGGTGTAGTGCGTGGTCCACACTTCCTTGATGAGGATCGTCTCCTCGTCGAGGAACTTCCCCCACGTGTCGATGTGATGGATCCCGCCCGACTCGATGTCGTTCACCACGTTGTAGACCTGGATCCCGTAGTACTCCTCCATGAGAGAGTCGACCTCGGCCGACGACATCCCGTTCTGGGCCGCCGCCTCGTTGTAGACCAGATCCGTCGACATGCTGAAGAGGAACCCGTCCGTCATGTAGTTTCCGCCGGTGTGCCACATGTCGTGGCGGTAGACGGCGATTCCCTGTTGCCGGCCGAAGGCGACCGGGATCTCGTCATCGTCGGGCCGGGCCGGGCGATTGTAGACGTGGTCGATGATGCCCACGTCCCCGTTGCCGTCGAACACGAACCAGGGTCCGTAGTCCCGGGTCCAGATGGAGTTGTTGGGCTCCACTAGAAACTGCACCGCAGACGTGTCCACGCCGATGGACACCAGGTAGTTCGTGGCCGAATTCTCCGCGGCCGCCGAGACGATGACGTGGAGGGTCCCGAAGTCGTCGAGGTCGGTCAAGAGCAACGGTGGCACCCCGAACGGATACCGCACCAGAACCCCCGTCAGGGGCTCCCACTCGGCGCAGTTCCGGATCGGGGTGTCGGGAGGAGGATCGGCGGCGCGGAGGAGACCGAGATTCGGGCTACGGCCGCTCGCCCGAAGGCGCTCCCACTCCAGCTCGCTTTCCTGCTGCGGAAGGAGCTCTTCGATCCCCTGCACGTCCCACTCGCCTGCCGCGCGATCGGTGACGAGGAGCGCGAGGACCGGCAGGCACGAGATCAGGATGGAGCGCGGGAAGGGGGCGATCGTCATTGGCGATCCTCACACCGGGTCGGGGCGGCCAGGGTCCGCAGTATAGCAGAGGGCTCGTCGGGCTCAGGGGCACTCCTCGGGAGGAGGAAGGAACCGCTCGAAACCGATGCGGCGCAGCTCTTCGTGGTGATCGGGCAAGAGCATCGCATCTTCCAGGGAGACGTTCTCGTCGACCACGGCGTCCCGCGCCATCTGCCGAATCGCGGGCTCGTTTTCCCTCCCCTGCTTCTTGGTGCAGGCGGTCCAGGGAATGAACCGCGCGAACGGCTTCTTGCTCTTCTTCCGATAGTCGACCTCGAACGGAAAGCGGCGGCAAATCGTCGGGCGCGTGCCGTAGCCCCCGCAGAGCCCCGACTCCGCGTCGTAGAAGACGCAGTTTCCCTGCCGCTTCGCGAGGCGCGGCATCTGGTCGATCTCGGCGAGCAGCTTCCCCTTCCGACTCCGCTTGAACGTGAAACGACCGACGATCTTGTCGCCGAGCCCGCTGTCGACGAGCGCTGCGACATCTTGGAGCGAGAGCAGGATCCCGGACCCGACGTCCTTGTGGACGCAGCAACGGTCCGTACAGTTCTCACAGTCGGGCATGACCCAGGGACCGTTCTCGCTCCGGAGCTTGACCTCGTCCGGATCGAGCAGATCGGCGGGGTCGACGTTCTCACGGGCCAGTTGATGAAGCCCCTCGGTGAGCGTTCCCTTGACTCTGGTGTCCACGAGTTGGGCTCCTCCTCCGTTCGTCTGCTCTGGGCCGGGTTCGGCGTGACTCGGCAGTCTCCCCAGCCTGCGAGTCCGACCCGGGGACATCGGCCCCGGGATTTGGTAGATTCGAGGGCTGTCCCCCAGAGGCGTTCACTCGCAGTGTCGGGAGAATCGGATGGAACGGCAACTCGAAACTTCATCCGGCGGCGTTATCTTCCGGCGTTCATCTTCCGGAATCGAGGTCGCGCTGACCCAGACGCATCGGGGACCGATGTGGTGTCTGCCGAAGGGTCGAGTCGAAGCGAAGGAGACTTTGGAGGAAGCCGCGCTCCGCGAAGTCCACGAAGAGACCGGCTTGCGCGGCACGATCGCGAGACCCCTTCGCCCGATCGAGTACACTTACCAGGCTCGGTCGGCTGACGGGAATCGCACTCCCATCGAGAAGACCGTCCACTTCTTCTTGATCGAGTTCAGCGACGGCTCCACCGAGGATCACGACGCCGAAGTGGTCGATGTGCGCTGGTTTCCCCTGCACGTGGCCGGGCGACTCCTCCACCACGCCGGCGAGCGAGACGTCCTGGCCCTCGCCAAGCAGAAGCTCCTCGACGACGACGGCTGAGCCATTTCCCCGTCGAGACCACACCGAGAGAGACCGCCGGGCGGCGAGGCCTGGATCCTCGCACTCGGCGCGTTTGCGGTCGGCTTCCTCCGAGCCTGGACCACGCCGACCGTGTCCGATTCCGCCTTCCATCTCGTGCGGACGGGATCGGCCCTTCTGCGAGGTTCGCTGGCACCCTTCGAGAGCGCCCCCGGCGGAGACGGCTCACCGATTCTCGGCGCTCTCGTGACTGCGGCCGGCGCCGTTCTGTCGGGCGGCACCGAGACTCACGGATCCGAGGGCTTCGTCCACATGACGCGGCTCACCGCGAGCGTGCTGCTCGGCGGAACGGCGGCCACGCTCGCGGCGACGCTCGCGCGCGGCAGCGATCGCATCGTCGCGGTCCTCGGAGTCGCCTTCCTCGTCCTGCCTCCGGCGATCGGAACGTCGTTCCTCCTCCACCCCGACGCCGCTCTCGGCGGGCTTCTCCTGACGATCGCATTCGTGCGTCGTTCGCCGGCCGTCGCCTGGATCGCGGCGTTCGCGACGCCGGTCGCGTTGCCCGCCGCCGTCTTGCTCGGCATCGGCGATCGCGCGGCGCGGCGCGAGTGCTTGGTGGGGGCGGTCGTCGCGACCGGGATCGTCGTCGCGCTGTCGTTCGTCCTTCCTCCCGGCCGTCGAATGGAGATCGTCGCAGGACTGACCACCGGGTGGAGCATTTCGTTCGAAGGACTACCGTCGACGTTCGATGCCCTGCGACGCGTATGGGCCGGGGGCACGCTGGCCGTCGCGCCGATCGTCCTGTTTCGGTGGGGCGGACGCACGGGAGGACGCGCACTCCTCGTTCCGTGGTTCGGGACCCTCAGCATCGCAGTGCTGCTGTCCGAGCCGGGAGCCTTTCGCGCCGCGACGGCCGCCTTGATCCCTCCGACTCTGCTGTTGGTCGTCGGACGTATCGCGACGCTGGGGGATCCGGGCGGCCCGGCCGAGGGCCCCCGGCGCCCCGTCCTCCTCGCGATGCTCGTCCCCATCGCGTGGTTCATCCTGGGCACGAACGAGGACCGCGCTCACCGAAGAGACGAGCGGGAGCGGACGGCGCGGCTCGCGCAGATCGAAGCGTTCGCCCGGGAGAACCTCGAGCCCGGAGCCATCGCGTCCGACGAGACGGGCACGCTCGCGGCTCTTTCGGCTCGCGAAGTTCGTCCGCTCGGCGAGGTTCACGACTACGCGGCCGGCGAGCCGCCGACGCGCATCGTGGTGTTGCGGGGGCGAGTCGTTCCCGTCTCCCCCGCCGAACGGCGACTGTTCGACGGCGCGACATTCCTGGCGAGCTACGCGCCCCTGGAGTTCCGCCGAGGACCGTCACTCAGGATCCGCGACGCGATCTGGATTCGCCGACCCGAGCCGGTCGCCGGCTCCCGGTCAGAGCGCTATGCGCACGCGCTCCGGGCGGCGTGGCGAGCGGAGCAGGCCGCCGCGGGGGACTCGGTCCGACGGGCATGGGAAGAGGCGGCCAAACTGGAGCCCGCCGGCCTCGGACTCGCGCGAGAGTCGCTCGGCGTGCTGCTCCACCGAGCCGGTGACGACGAGGCGTCGGCCGCGATGTTCGCAGAGGCCCTGGCCGATCCCGCGGCGGTGCGCGCCCGCGGCCACCTGGCCGACCAGGCCCTGTCGGCCGGTCGCTTGGCCGAAGCGGACCGCCTCGTGGGCGAGGCGTTCCGTTTCAACCCGCACCTCGCCGAAGTCTGGGGCACGCGCGCGCGGCTTCTTCTTCACACGGGCTTCTTCGACGAGGCGATGCAGAGCTCGGCCCGGGCGATCCGGCTGAACCCGCACGACGCCCGGGTGCTCGCCAACTACGGGAGCTTCCTCTGGAGAAGCGGCGAACACTCCGATGCACGCGAGATGTGGGCACGGGCCGTCCGCGCCGATGCTCGGATTCTCGGTTTCCTCGGAGACTACAAGCGGGCGCCCGACGACGCGCCCGCCCCGCCGCTCGCGCCGCTCTACTCCGACGTCGGATTCGCCAAGGAGCGCCCGTGACGATCCGAGCGGGACCGGCCGAGACCTACTTCAAGAGCACCATCTTGCGTTGCGCGGTCTCGGCGCCAGCCTCCACGCGGTAGAAATAGAGCCCCGACGCTACCCGGCTCCCGCGGTCGTCGCGACCGTTCCAGGCGACGGCGTGCCGGCCGGCGGAGACCCGCTCGTTTACGAGCGTGCGGACGAGTCTGCCGGAGACGTTGAAGATACGCACCCGGACCGATGCGGCCTCCGGAAGGGCGTACCGGATGCTCGTCCCGGACGAGAACGGATTCGGGACGTTCGGCTCGACGGCGAAGGCAATGACGGAGTGATCGCCTGAGATCACGTCGGTCGCGGCTCCGTTCACCTGGACGGCCAGCTCCCGTGCGCTCCCCCAATTCCCCGCCGCGTCCTGCCCGCGGATCCACAGAGAGCTCGCGCCCGGCGGCAGCGCGTTGGAGTCGATCGCCGCGCTAGCCACTACCTGCACGGCGCCGAAAGCACCGCTCATCGCGATTCCGGTGCCGGCCGGCGCCGGTGACACTCCGAAGCTCCACTCGGCGGCCGTGACGTCGCTTCCGCCGGTCAACGCATCGGTGACCGTCGCCGTGAGCGTCACGGGGGCCGGCTGCACGATCGGGTTCGGAGAAATGTTCGGCGAGCCCGCGACGACGACCGGACCACGCACCTCGTTGCCGGGGATCGCAATTGCAAAGCTCGCATTCGAAGCGTCGACTCCGCCCAGTGTGGGAGCCCCGTCATCATCCACGACGACACGCACGCGATAAGTCGTCGCGGTCGGCAATGCGCTCACATCCCAGGAGTAGGGCGACGTCCCCGGCGACGCGCTGATCAATGTCCACGACTGCCCGTCGTCGTCGGAATACTCGAGCCGCGTGACCGCGATGCTACGCCCCGCGGCCGCATCTGCCGTGGCCGTCCAGGAGATCGACACCGGGCTCGCCGCGAACGCCTCGCCGCCATTCGGCGCTACGATCTGCGCGTCCGGGTGATCGGCCCCGATC
>JALGZO010000574.1 GCA_025774865.1 bacterium
CCGTTCGACGAAGTTGCCGTAGAGGTCGAGCGCACGGCTCCAGTCCTTCGCTTGGTTCGTTTCGCGCGCCCGGTGGTGGTGGTGGAGGGCGACCAGCCTATAAGCGTTCTGCGCGAACTCGATTCCCTCGCCCCGGAGCTCCGGCGAAGGATTCGCTTCGTGCCATTCCGACCCGGGGAGGAACCGGGGCGCCCCCTCGAGCAGCGCCGCCCGCGCCGTGTCCGGCTGTCCGGCCCGTTCCAGCGTGCGAACGAGACGGCGAGCCGCGTCGAGGGCGTCGGGGTGGGTGGGATAGCGCTCGAGCCACGTCCGGTCGGCGGCAGCCGCCTCATCGAACAGGCTGACGCTTCGCAGGAGGTGACCGAGTGAGGTGAGCGTCTTCGCCTCGTAGGCGCGGCTCCCCGTGCGATCGAAGAGCGTCTCGAACGCCGAGACCCCGCCGGCCCGAGCGAGGCAGTGCACGAGGTAGTCCTCGGCCTCGCGGCGCAGGTCGGTCGTCTGCGCGCCCTCCGGATTGGCCTCGTAGATGTCGAGGAGCCGGCGGAACGCGTCCGCGCCTTCGTCGAAGTCGTCGCGACTGTAGTACGCCCAGCCCGCCTTGTAGAGCGCGATGGCCACGTGCTCGGGGTCGGATCCGCGGGCCGCCGCTTCGAAGTGCGTGACGCAACCCGCGAAGTCGCGCCGCAGGAAGAGATCGTCGCCGATGCGAAGATGCGCCTCCTGCACGTACTCCGACGACGGGTAACGCTCCACGAGCTCGCTCAGGTGACGCAGCGCCCCCGGGTCGCCACCGTCGGACAGGATCATTCCCGCGTGGAAGAGCGCCGCGTCGCGGTGGACCCAATCGGGATCATCCTCGAGGATCGCGAGATAGAGTTCGAGCGCCGGCTCGTAGTCGACGAAAGGCGCGAGCGCGGATCGTTCGTGCTCGTCGGGGAGGGCCCCTCCACCCGCGAAGCGCGCCATCTGGAGCTGGAACTCCTCGCGTGCGACGGCCATGAGAACGTCGGCAAGACGGAATCGGATCTCACTGCGGGCGGGGGCGGCGGGGTAGGTCGTGAGGAAGCTGCGGTAACGGTTCGTGGCGTCCTGGAAGCGCTCGCTCGGCGACTCAGTGGCTGCTCCCTCGCGGACTGACCGCTCGTGGGTCGTGACGGCGAGGCAATACGCGATCGCTTCGCCTTCGGTATCGAGGTTCCGTCGGGCCCCCGCGATCATCTCGCGGAGGCAATCCCGTCGCCGCTCCGTCCGCTCGAGGGTCAGCGTACGAATCCGTGCGTCCGCTTCCTTCACGCGAGCTTGCAACGTCTCGAGTCGCAGCGGATCGAACCCGCCGGCCCGGGTGGAGTCGATCGAGGCGAGAAGCGCCACGGCCCGATCGTGGAGCCGCCCGGCCGTCGCGGCGAGCGCGACGGCGCCGTCGGTGGCACGCGGGTGCCAGATCTCGTCGTGCGATCGGTTCACGACCGGCGGCGTGCGCTCGGCGAAGGTGTCGATCCATCCCGACAGCATCGTGACGAGAACCTCTTCTTCCCGGAGCAGCTCGGCCGGGAGCGGGGATCCATCGAAGACGAGCGCGTCGTTCGTGCCGTGCGGTCCTTCGACTCGATAGTGAAGAAGAGATTCCACGAGAACGCCGTTCCGCTCGGCGCGGCGAGCGAGCTCCGCCGTGCGCAGTGCGACTCGCCGCAGGGACTCGCGACGCACCCGATCGATGGCGGCGGCGATGTCGTCGCTGCGCGCAAGAATGGAGTCGCTGCGCGCGAGGATAGCGCGGACCACGTGAGCCTCGACTTCCGTCTGCCGGAGCCCCATCTCGAAGTACGCGGCCCTGCGGGCGATCGCCGCCCGCTCGGCGGCGAGTTGCCGCGAGCAGAGGTCTTGCTCCCGCCGCGCGGCTCCGAGCACGGTGTCGATCCACTCGACGTTGCGCACGCGGTCGGGATCGGGGGCGGGCAAGGAGGCCGGGAGCCGGACCGTCGCGATCTGCAGCTTCAGCTCGGGGGGCTCGGACCCCTTCGGTTGCCGGCGGAGGTCAAGGGTGTGTTCGGTGAACTCGTCGAGGGCGGTTTCGATCGGCCGCCGGTCCAGGAGGAGAGCGCCGCGGCCGGCGTCCGCGACCCAGCGGCGCCAGAGCCGGTTCACGGTGTCTTCGTCGAGTGTCGACTCGAGTCGGGAGAGCTCGGAGCCCTCCGCACGCCAGTCGCTCTCGAGCTCCAGGAATACGGTGTACGCGTCATCGAATCGCGACTCCTCGAGGGCGAGCAATCCGAGGGCTCGCCCCACGTCGCGGCGCTGCTCGTAGTCGGATTCCTCATGGAGAGACTCGAGAGTCGTTCGACCTTCCTGCGCGCGCCGGCGCTCGACGAGCGAAAGACCGTGGACGTGGCGCGCCCTCGGGCCGTAGGCGGAGGTGCTCGGCACCTCGGAGAGGATGCTTTCGGCGCTCTGGCCGTCGGCGATGAGCTCGCCGGCTTGCTGGAGACGATCGGCGATTTCGATTTCCGACCGCACCGTGTCGAGCGCGCTCCGGGTCCTCGCGGTCCCGTCGTCGTGCTCGGCCGAGTCGATCCAAGCGAGCATCTCGAGCCATTGACCGAACTCCGTCTCGCGCCCCCGGACTCGTTTCGCTTCCTGAAGAAACGCGTCGCGGTCGCCGAGCGTGCGAAGTCCGGCTGCGAGCAGGAAGTCCGCCCGACCGGTCGCGTCGTCGGTCCGGTCGCGCCAGCGAAGCGCCTCCACGGCACCGGCGACGTCGCCGTTCCGCCAGCGTCCCACGGCGATTCCGAGGCAGAGACGGTTCCAGTCGTCGCCCGGCTCGCCCGCAACGGGGACCGCCACGGTCCGCGGTTCAGCGGCCGGGTCGGCTCCTGCGCGCACTGCGCCCGGCGCGCCCATCAGGACGCCTACGATTGCGAGACCGGCGCCGAGGCGCCTCCCGATTTCTCCCTGCGTCTCTGGCAAACTGAATCACCTCGTCCAGATTCGTGCCGCGAGGCTCCGTTCGGGGCGTTCCGGATCCACCGCTTCCAGGTCGAGTTCCAGGAACGTCAGCCGATCGCGCTGCGGCTCCACCACGATTTCGTACGGGAGGCCCGGAGCCCAGCCCTCTCCTTCGAACGAGAACGCGAGCCGCTGCCGCCGGGGCTCCACGAGCTCGTGGAGGAGCTCGGCGGTGCCGCCGCTCGCGAGCGACTCTCGCTCCGTGGCCGACAGCCGGACGCGCGAGCTGTCGCCCTCGTCCGTCTGCATGATCACGGTCCTCGGCGACCCCTTCCGGGGAACACCCGTGACGAGAACGATCAGCGTCGTCCTCTGCTCCCCGACGAAGTCCTCCGCGAGCTGCGAAAGACGACCGGCCTGCTCGTCGAGCAAGCGTTCCATGCGATCCATCTCGCGTTCGAGCTCCGCGAGGTCCTGAACGCTCTGGAGAAGCTCGCGCCGACGCGTGCGCTCGTCGCCGGCGTACGCGCTGTCCTGCGCTGCGTGGATCTCGTCGAGGAGCTCTTGAAACCTGAGAAGCCGGGGATCGATCCCCTCGGCGTCGGCCTCTCGCAACGCCTCGCGCATTCGGAGATCGTCGAGACGCGTCCGGAAGAAGGTGCGGTTCTCCTTGAGAAAACGGAGGGTGGGGTGCTTTGCCTTCTTCGGCTTGACGCGCTGCACCTCGACCACGGTCTCCGTGTCTGCGCTACCGACGGTCGCGGCGGAAACGGTGACCAGAAGAGCCGCTCCGAACGCCATGATCAGCCGCGCCATCGTCGCACCACCTTTCCGGACTCGGCGTCGACGATCACCCAGAGCCCGGGAACCGTCGGTGAGCCATAGACGAAGGCCCACGTGGCCGCGTCGGGGTCGCTCGGATGAAAGAGCCCGCGCACGAGAAACATCGATCGGAGCGTTCCGCCGTTCTCTTTGCGGAACTGTGCGCCGTCGCTCTGCTCCGCCGCGTCGAGTGCCGCCGCGCTGTCGATCCAGGTCGCGGGCAGGGGAGGGGCGTCGAACGCGAACTCGAGATCCTCCGCGTGGATGATTTCGTCGTCCCGGATCGAGTACGCGCGGCAGGCGTCCTCGCTCGGCGAGTAGAACAGGTAGCCCCAGGTCCCTGAGCTGCCGCCGAGCGTGAGACCCTCGTCGTTCTCGACGTAGATCAGCCGCGCGTCGGCGGCCCAGATCTCGGCGGCCGCGCGCGCCAGGTCCTCGCCGGAGCGCGCCGTGACGGGTGGGGCGTCGCCGGGTCGCGCCGGGCCGGGAGCGCCGACGAGAAGCGCACCCGCGAGCGCGATGGGCGTACATCGAATCTCGAACGACATGACGGATCCTCTCGCTCCTAGAGCAGGAACGTGGTGCCCAGAGTGAACATGAAGTTGGTGTTCGAACGTCGCGCGTTCTCGGAACCGGAGTCGAAGTGATAGGTGCGGAACTCCCAACGCAGCGCCGTGCGCTTCTTCACGAAGAAGTGAATGCCGCCGCCGTAGTTGAGGCTCGGCTCGGTCGTGCCGCGCAGGATGCTCGAGCCGACGCCGACCGTTCCGTACGGCACCAACTGTCGGCCGGGGAGCGCCTTCACGTTGACGTTCATCTCGTAGAACAACATGTGGAAGTCTTCCGCTTCGAGGCTGAGCCCGAAGAGGGACTCGACGATCTCCGCCGGACGCCGGACGTGGGTCCAGGACACGCCGCCTTCCACCTCGACGAAGTCGAAGACGTAGTAGCCGAGGCGACCACCGGCCGCGAAGGAGTTCGACTTGTGGTCGAAGGAGTACCCGCCCGCGTACGCCGTGACGGTGAAGCTGCCGATCCGCGAGAACAGGCGCGGGTTGGGCCGGAACTCGAGATCCGACATGTCGTCGTACTCGCGGCAGAGGGACTCGTGAACCCAGCCGGTTTCGGTCTCCGAGAGCCGGACGTTGTACCAGCCGTCCTTCTTCGCGAGGACGAGGAACTCCGATCCCTTCGGGACGAGGGCCTGGACCGCGTACCGCTCGCCCGGGCCGAGCCGGACGATGTTCTGATCTTCGCGGTCGAGGCGGACGTGCCTCTCCGTGACGGTCCACCCTTCGTTGGATTCGAACGAGGGCGGGTCGGCGGCGGCCGCGTCGGTGGCGGAGATTCCGGCGAGGATGGCGACCGCCGTCGTCCAGCACGCGAGTCTCGAGCTCCATCTTCTGTTCATGACCAATTCCTCAGAGTTGAAAGACCCGGTGCGAGAGTTGCGCTCGGACCATCCAGTTTCCGAACGTGTCGCGGCCCGTCACGATCTCGGTGCCCGCGCGATGAGCCGTGTCGAGCTGAAACCAGGAACGCTCGATTCCGAGCGCGAGGTCGAATCCACCGAACAGTTGTCGCTGCGCGGTCATCCCGACGCCACCGATCCACTCGGTCACGGGGTCGAAGCGGACCTCGATCGGATCTCCGGCTCCGAGTGGCGGCAGGGTCACGCGATCGGGAGACCACCCGAGGTGGAGCGTCCCGACGCTCGCGGACGCGAGGAAATGGACCCCGGCGAGGTTGGCGACACGGAACTTGCCGACGGCCTCCGTGCCGGTGAGCTTCACGTCGGAAGCGGAACTCTCCCCGGGGATCCCCGTGGACTGCGTGGTTCGAGTGCGCCAAACGCGGACACCAAAGCCGGCGCGGTCGGCGGCGAGCCGGGCGTCGAGCCCCCACACTGGCGCCGGTGTCGAATCCCAGCGGTAGTCGGCGAGGG
>JALGZO010000575.1 GCA_025774865.1 bacterium
AGCTCATCGAGAACTTCGATCCCGCGGTGCAGCGCGTCATCTTCAGATGCCTCGATCACGACCCCGCGCGGCGTCCGCCGTCGGCGCTCGCGGTGGCGGCGGCCCTGCCGGGCGCGGACCCGATCGCGGCCGCCCTCGCCGCTGGAGAAACCCCGAGCCCCGAGATGGTCGCACGGTCTGGCGAGGAGGGAGCGCTGGCTCCGCGGGTCGCGGTTCCCCTGTTGCTGTTCGCGCTGATCACGCTCGGGATCGCCACGTTCCTGATCGGCAAGGTGGGCATGCTCGGGACGCTTTCCCCGGAGCTTCCTCCCCAGGTTCTCGCCGATCGCGCGCGGCAGTTCGTCCAGCAGCTCGGGTATACCGAGACGCCTCGAGATTCGCGGTACGGGTTCTTGTCCTCGTCTCATCAGGCTCTCGTTCGCCGGGCGAGGGAGGCGGACGACTCTCCCGATCGGTGGGACCGGCTCCGCACGGAGCGTCCGTCACCTCTGACGTTCTGGTACCGCCGGAGCCCGCGCGTCCTCGTGCCCGACAGCGAGTTCGGGCGGGTGTCTTTCTCGGATCCTCCCATGCGAATCTCCGGAATGATGCAGGTGGTTCTCGACCCGAGCGGCCGCTTCGAGTTCCTGAAGGTGGTGCCGCCGCAGTTCGACGATTCGACCGAGCCCGCGCGGGACCCCGACTGGCAGGCGGCGTTCCGGATGGCGGAGCTGGATTTCGACTCGTTCACCCCGGCGACGCCGCAGTGGATCGCGGAGGTCCACTCGGATGTGCGAGTGGCGTGGACGGGAAACTATCCGGGGCAGCCCGACCTCGAGGTCCGGGTCGAGGCCGCGGCGTATCGCGGGCGGCTCGTCTACTTCGACCTGATGCATCCGTGGGAGAGGCCCTGGCGCATGGCGGATCAGGAATCGGCGGCGGACCGAGCGCGGGGCGCCGTCAATAGCGCCCTGTTCGTCATCATCCTCGTGGGAAGCATCCTGCTCACACGACGGAACCTCCGGCTCGGACGGGGGGATCGGCGCGGCGCCTACGTGCTCGCGGGAACGGTGGCGGGCGTTTTCACGATCGGATGGGCGTTTCAAGCGAGTCACGTATCCCGTTTCGATCGAGAGACGCAGCTGTTCATCAACTGGACGGGTCGGGCGCTGTTCGACGCCGTCACGATCTGGCTCATGTACGTGGCGCTGGAGCCGTTCGTACGGCGGCGTTGGCCGAACTTGCTCGTTTCCTGGTCGCGGCTTCTCTCCGGGCGGTGGCGCGACCCGCTCGTCGGCAGGAGTCTTCTCGTCGGTAGTGCGTTCGGAACCGCGGCTCTTCTTCTGGGCATCCTGATGACGGAGCTGCCGGCGCTCCTCGGCCGGCCGCCGGCGGTTCCGTTGTCGATGGACTGGGACTCGCTGGTGGGGACGCGCTTCGCGATCAGCGAGCTCTTCTTCGGGATGCGTCACACGATCGTCAATCCCATGTTCGTGCTGATGCTGCTCGTCGTCGTGAGGGTCCTCCTCCGGCATCAGTGGGTCGCGCTGGGGCTGGTCGTTCTCGTCTTCACCGCGTTGACCAGTACCGACCTGGAGTATCCGGCGCTGCAGGTGCCGTTCAATCTCGTCATCTGGCTGCTCGTCATGGTCACCCTGCTGCGGTTCGGGCTCGTGGGCATCATGGCGATGTATCTCGTCGGGATCGAGATGCCGGAGCACGCGCTCACGCTCGACTTCTCCACCTGGTACGCGGGGAACTCGATGATCGTCCTGCTGGTCCCGGCGGCGCTTGCGATCTTCGGATTCTGGACGTCGCTCGCCGGTAGATCGGTGTTCGCGGACGATTAGCGTCAGATCCTCGCCTGGTACGTGTACAGCTCGTAGTAGCGACCCTCGCTCGCGATGAGCTCGTCGTGCGTCCCGCGCTCGACGATCCGGCCGTTCTCCATGACGAGAATCTGATCGGCGCGCCGGATCGTGCTGAGTCGGTGCGCGATGACGATCGTCGTCCGCCCGACCATCAGCTGGCCGAGGCTTTGCTGGATGAACGCCTCACTCTCGTTGTCCAGGCTCGAGGTCGCCTCGTCGAGAATCAGGATCCGGGCGTCGGCGAGTGCGGCGCGCGCGATGGAGACCCGCTGCCGCTGGCCGCCGGAGAGCTTCACCCCCCGTTCTCCGATGAGCGTATCGAGTCCGTCATCGAAGCGGTCCGTGAACTCCGACACGTGAGCTGCATCGACCGCGGCCGTGAGGTGCTCGTCGGTCGCGTCCGGCCGCGCGAAGAGGATGTTTTCGCGAATGGTCCCTTCGAACAGGAACTCGTCCTGTAGCACGATGCCGAGCTGACGGCGATAGCTGTCGAGCCGGACACGCGCGAGGTCGTGTCCGTCGACCCGGACCACTCCCCCCGTCGGCGTCCGGAACGAAGCCGCGAGAGCGGCCGTGGTCGACTTCCCGGAGCCCGAGCTGCCTACCAATGCCGTCGTGGTTCCGGCCGGAGCCTCGAAGCTCACGCCCTCCAGCACCGGTTTTCCCTCCTCGTACTCGAACCAGACGTCTTCGAATCGGATGTCCCCGCGCAAGTCGCGCACGACGACGGACCGCGCTTCCTCGTCGCCCTCGGGGTGGAGGCGAAGGATCTCTTCCATCCGGTCGAGTCCCGCGAACGCCTCGGTCATCTGCGTGCCGATGTTGCTCATCTGCACGATCGGCGCGACGAGGAACGCGAGGTACAGCGTGAACGCCACGAACTCCCCGACCGTCATCTCGCCCCGGAGGATCATCATCCCCCCGACGCCCATGATGATGACGCTCGTGAGGCCCATCAGGAGCGTGGCGAGGCTCGTCACGAGGCTCGTGGCTGTGAGAGATTCCCGGACGTTGCGAAAAATCCGATCGACGCCTTCCTCGAACACTCGGGTCTCGTGCGGCTCCGCCCCGAACCCTTTGATCACCCGGATGCCGCCGAGTGTCTCCGTCACGCGGCCCGTCACCTCCGCGCTTATGGCCCCCCGCTTCCGGAAGATCGGCCGGATGTACGCGAACGCCCTCATCGAGATGACCCCGAAGACGACGAGCGGGATGAACGCGTAGAGCGTCATCTCCGCGTTGATGCGGAGAAGGAGCACGAGCGCCACGACGGATGTCAGCACTCCCCCGACGAGCTGCACGAGACCCGTGCCGACGAGGTTCCGCACGCCCTCCACGTCGTTCATGATCCGCGAGACGAGCGCGCCCGACTTGTTGTCGTCGAAGAACGAGATCGGCAGACGGATGATCTGCTTCTGCATCTGGGCCCGTAGCACCGAGATCAGATGCTGGGCCTCCACACTGAGAATCCGGGTCAGCCCGAACGACGTCACCGACTGCACGAGAAGGGCCCCGCCCACCACGAGCAAGAGCAGTCGGAGCAACCCGGTGTCGTGGTCGACGAGGACGTTGTCTATCAGGTATTTCGTGGAACCCGGAAGCACGAGCCCGGCGATCCGATTGATCGCCACGAGCACGAGCCCGAGGAAGACGAGCTTCTTGCGGGGCCACACGATCGTCCGGAACGCGTGGCGAACGCTGGACAGCGAGATCTGCGCCGGCTTCGCGGCCGGGCGATCGGCGCGCGGCTTCGCGGCCGGTGCCGCTCGCCGTGGGGTCTCGACGTTTCCGCTCATGGCGAGAGGGTAAGGGATTCGCTCGGTCCGCGCGATCCCGGTCGTGGCCTCTGCCGTGAGGTGCTACATTGATTACCATGCGTACCGTGCCCAACTGTTTCGCGGCGGCGCTCCTGCTTCTTCTCGGCGTCGTGCCGGTCCGGAGCGACCCGGAGTCCGAGGGGGAGCTCCTGGAGGACCCGCCCGGAATCTCCGCCCGCCCCCGGCCGGGTGCTCCTCCCGAGGCGCCGATCACATTCGGAGCATTCAGCTCCGTGCAGGTGAACGTCGACGCCAAGGGCGCCAACATCCCGGGCGACGCGGCGAACGAGCCCTCGATCGCCGTCGATCCGATCGCGCCGAACCGGATGGCCATCGGGTGGCGCCAGTTCGACACGATCACATCGAACTTCAGGCAGGCGGGCTACGCCTGGTCGATCGACGGCGGACGGACCTGGACCGCCAGCGTGCTCGATCCCGGCGTCTTCCGAAGCGACCCGGTGCTCGACTTCGACGCGACCGGCGTCTTCTATTACTCGAGTCTCCAGACCGACTTTACCGTCGACGTCTACACGTCTCTCGACCACGGAGCGAGCTGGCTCGCGCCGGTCGACGCGTTCGGCGGCGACAAGCAGTGGCTCGGGGTCGATCGCACGAGCGGAATCGGGGCGGGACATCTCTACCAGTTCTGGAACGTATTCGCCGGCTGCTGCGGTGACCGCATCTTCACCCGCTCGACCGATGGTGCCGTCTCCTTCGAGGAACCGATCTTGATGAATCCGACCCCTCGCCGGGGCGCGCTGACGGTGGGGCCGGACGGCACGGCGTACTTCGCGGGGATGGATCCGAGTGACGCCAGCGTCTTCTACGCGGTCCGCTCCGCCGACGCGCAGAATGCCGCGGTGACCCCGACGTTCCAGTCGGCGTCGGTCGACCTCGGCGGCAGCCTGGTCCGACCGGTGAACGACTTCGGCTGGCCGAATCCCAACGGGCTCAACGGTCAGGTCTGGGTCGCGGCGGATCACTCGCTGGGGCCGACCGCCGGCTACGTGTACGAGCTCTGCTCCGTGGATCCTTCCGGTTCCGATCCCATGGACGTTCGCTTCGCCAGGAGTCAGAACGGCGGCGTCACGTGGAGCCCGAGCAAGCGAGTGAACGACGATCCCCTCAGCGCTGGATCTTTCCAGTGGTTCGGCACGATGGCCGTCGCTCCGGGCGGACGGATCGACGTCGTCTGGAACGACACGCGAGACACCGGCGTCCCGAACGAGAGCGCACTCTTCTACTCCTCCTCCACGGACGGTGGTACGACGTGGTCCGCGGACCAGCAGCTCAGCCCGACCTGGGACAGCCATGTCGGGTTCCCGAACCAGAACAAGATCGGCGACTATTACCACATGATTTCCGACGATGTCGGCGCGCACCTCGCGTGGGCCGCCACGTTCCACGGCGAGCAGGACGTCTACTACCTTCGCATCGGTGACTACGACTGCAACACGAACGGGGTCGCCGATTCGCTCGACATCGCCAACGGCACGAGCCCCGATGTCAACGAGAATGGAATCCCGGACGAGTGCGAGCCGCAGGCGACCGACGTCGCCGACCTGACGCTCGGCTCGGAGCAGCCGCGACTTCTCCGGCGGACCTCGCCGAATCCGTTCACGCGAGCGGCAACGATCGAGATCGACTTGCCCCGGGCCGCCGCCTCCGTGCGCCTCCGCGTGTTCGACGCGACCGGACGCGCGGTGCGGACGCTCCTCTCTGAGCCGTTGCCGGCCGGACCTCACCGGATCGAGTGGGACGGCCGCGACGCCGAGGGTGGACTTGTTCCTTCCGGGGTCTACTTCACGCGGATTGAAGCCGGCGCCCGCACCGACGTTCGGAGAATGGTGCTGGTGCGCTGATATGGAACGACCCTGTCAAGGGTCTCTGAGGGTGGTGGGCGGCATCGTGGACTGAATCGAGGTCCCGGTCCGGAACGGGTTCGGCCGCGCTCGAAGCTCCGACTCGGGAACGATCGTGACGTCGACGTCCGTGACGGTGAGACCGCACAACATCGGGATCCTCCCGCGTGGGGC
>JALGZO010000576.1 GCA_025774865.1 bacterium
TCCTCGAGCAGAAACTCATCACGCAAGACGAGTTCGACGACTCGCGCTCCGCGTTCGACCTCGCCGAAGCCGACCGGGACCTCGCGCACATCACTCTCGAGGAGACGCTGATCCGCGCACCGTTCGACGGTCAGGTGACCGACCGCCTCATCGTTCCCGGTCAGCACATCAGCATTACCGAACCGATGTTCACGCTCGTCGACCTCGTGCCACTTCGGGTGCGCGTCAGCCTTCCCGAGGTCATCGCGCGCAAGATCCGACCCGGACAGAAGGTCCAGGTCGTGACCGAGGCGGTCGACGAACCCGTGGACGCGACCGTCGAGAGGATCGCTCCGATCGTCGACCCCACGACCAGCACCGTCCGGCTCACTCTCCTCGTCGAAGGGGATCCGAAGCAGCTCCGCGTCGGAGGGTTCGTGAAAGTGCGGATCACCACCGACACGCACCAGGAGGCGCTGGCCATCCCGAAGAAGGCGCTCGTCGAGGAGGGTGGTCTGCGATCCGTGTTCGTCGCCGAGGCCGACACCGTTCGAAAGATCGAAGTGCGTACCGGGCTTTACGACGAGTCTCACGTGGAGATCCTCGACGGCCTCGAGGCGTCCGAGTTCGTGATCAGCATCGGACAGGGTGGGCTGCGTACCGGGAGCCACGTGAAAGTCCTGAACGCCGACGACGTCGGCTGGGTCTCCCCATCCGATGAGGAAAGTGAATCCGAAGGAGAAGAGATCGAGGGCTCGGACGAAAGCTCGCAGAGCGAGACCGAGCCCGGTGATCCGGACGCAGACGAATGAGCCGCGTCATCCGGTTCGCCGTCACCCACCCCGTCACCGTCTGGATGGCGACGATCGCGGCGGTCGTTTTCGGGTTCGTCGCCCTCGGTCGCCTGGACGTTCGGCTCCTCCCCGAGATCCGCTACCCGAGCGTGACGATCCAGACGGAGTATCCGAACACCGCACCGCTTGACGTCGAGAACCTCGTGACCCGCCCGCTCGAGGAAGCGGTCGGCGTCGTTCCGGGGCTGCGCCGCGTGCACTCCGTGAGTCAGGCCGGTCTTTCCCAGATCGCGCTCGAGTTCGACTGGAAGACCGAGATGGACTACACGAACCTCGAGGTCCGGGAGAAGGTCGACCTCGTCACGCTACCGGAGGAGTGCCGCACTCCGATCCTTCTCAAGTACGATCCCACGCTCGATCCGGTTCTTCGCATCGGCCTCTGGGGAGATCTTCCTCTCGTCCAGACCCGCAACGTCGCTCAGGACGTGCTCAAGAGGGATATCGAGTCGCTGCGCGGCGTCGCCGCGGCCAAGGTGTCCGGCGGGCTCGAAGAGGAGATCCAGGTTCACGTCGACGAGGCGCGGCTCGCGGCGCTGGGAATCCCGATTCAAGAAGTGAACCTGGCGCTCGAGGAGGAGAACGTCAACGCGTCGGGCGGTCGCCTCCGCGACCGCGACGCCGAGTACATCGTGCGCACGTTGAGCCGGTTCGATGATCTCGAGGGCATCGTCGACGTGACCGTGGCGATCCGGGACGGACAGCCGATCCGGCTCGCCGACGTGGCCGAGGTCCACCGGGCGCACAAGGATCGGACGACGATCACCCACGTGAACGGCCGCGAGTCCGTCGAGATCGCGGTGTACAAAGAGGGTGATCAGAACATCGTCGACATCGCGAAGAGGATTCGAAATCACCTCTCCCGCCTCGAGGAACAGCTTCCGGAAGGCGTCGAGATGGAGGTTCTCTTCGACCAGTCCGTGTTCATCTCGCAGGCCGTGCGAGAGGTCCGCAACAACGCGCTCCTGGGTGGCTTGCTCGCGATCTTCGTCCTGTACGTCTTCCTCCGCGATCTGCGGAGCACGGTCATCATCGGAGTCGCGATTCCGGTCTCGATCATCTCCACGTTCATTCTCATGTACAGCCAGGACGTGTCCCTCAACGTCATGTCGCTCGGAGGGTTGGCGCTGGGAGTCGGGATGCTCGTCGACAACTCGATCGTCGTCCTGGAGGCCATCCATCGACGCCGGGAGCGGAACCGGGAGGCGGGACGACACACCGACGACGAGGAGAGCAGCAACACCGTGCGCGGGGCGGGAGAAGTGGCGGGGGCGGTGTTCGCGTCGACGTTGACCACCGTCGCGGTGTTCATCCCCATCGTCTTCGTGGTCGAAGGCGTGTCCGGCCAGATCTTCCGCGACCAGGCGCTGACCGTGACCTTCTCGCTTCTCCTATCGCTCGCCGTGGCTCTCACGTTCACTCCGATGACGGTGGCCTTCGGGCGGCGACGACGGACGACCATCGGGGCCAAGTGGCAGGACTTCGTGCCGGACAAGACGGTGCCGCGCCCTTTGCGGTGGTTGTTCCGGCGCGACGCCGTGTATCGCTGGTTCCGCAGCATCATGCCGTTTCTGATGTTCGGTCTGCCGGTCCTGATCGTTCGGGTCGTGCGCGCCGTGTTTCGCGCTATCGGCCGACTCGGCGCGGTGGCCGTCCGACCCGTCGTCTGGACGTTCGAGCGGACGTTCCCGGGGGCGGCGGCCTTCTACGACAAAGCACTCGCGCGGTCGCTCGAGCGTCGCGCGATCGTCCTCGGCGGAGTCGCCGTGTTGACGCTCGTCTCGGCGCTCTTCTTTGCTTCGCTCGGCCGCGACCTGATCCCGCCGCTATCCCAGGGAGAGCTCACGCTCGCGATGGAGATGCCGGAAGGGACCCCGCTCAGCAAGACCGACGCGAGAATCGCCGCCATCGCCGGCGAGCTCCGGCGGATCGATGGAATCTCGCTCGTCTCCGCGAACGTCGGCGTGAGTCGCGAAGCCGGAGCATCCGTCGCCCGGCAGAAGGAGAACCGGGCGGACGTGCACCTCCAGCTCGCCGAGGCCAGCCGCGCCGTCGAGGCGCGCGTCCTCGAAGACGTGAGGCTGGCTCTCGAGAAACATCCCGAGATCTCGATGCGCGTCCGGCGGCCGTCGCTCTTGACGTTCAACACGCCCATCGAGATCGACGTGTACGGCTACGAGCTGAACGACCTGATGGCGACCGCGGACCGGGCCGCCGAGGAGCTGGCGGCGGTTCCGGGCGCGCGCGACGTCCGGCTTTCGATGATCCCCGGCTCTCCGGAGGTCCGAGTCTCGTTCGACCGGGACAAGCTGAACCGGCTGGGCCTCCGTCTCTCCGACGTCGCAGGCACGGTGCGCGGGAAGGTCCGGGGCTCCATCGCGAGCCGTTTCCGGGACCAGGAGAAGCACATCGACATCCGGGTCCAGAACGAACCCGACCAGAGGAGCACGCTGACGGCGTTGCACGAGCTGATCGTGGCCGAGCGGGCGGGCATCCCCATCCGTCTCGGCTCCATCGCGTCCATGGAGGTCGTCGACGGTCCGGCGGAGATTCACCGCCTCGGTGGGCGGCGGGTGGCCATCATCTCCGCCAACCTCTCCGGGCGTGATCTCGGTACCGTGACCGCCGAGCTGCACGACCGTCTTCGCACGATTCCACTGCCCGCCAACGTCGCCATCGAGCTCGGCGGGCAGAACGAGGAGATGCAGAAGTCGTTCAGCTCTCTCCGCCTGGCGGTCCTGCTCGCGATCTTCCTCGTCTACATCGTCATGGCGGCCCAGTTCGAGTCGTTCCTCTACCCGTTCATCATCATGTTCACGGTCCCGCTCGCGATGATGGGGGCCGTCATCGGTCTCACCATCACGAACACACCGTTGTCGGTGATCGCGGCGATCGGCGCGATCATGCTCGCCGGGATCGTCGTGAACAACGGGATCGTGCTCGTCGATCGCATCAACCAGCTGCGACGACAACGCCTGGAGCTCGACGACGCGGTTCGTCAAGCCGGCCGGGAGCGTTTCCGTCCCATCCTGATGACGACCGCCACCACGGTGCTGGGCCTGTTGCCGATGGCGCTCGGCCTCGGCGAAGGCGCTGAACTGAGGGCCC
Organism: bacterium; assembly: GCA_025774865.1. Classification (GTDB taxonomy): domain Bacteria; phylum ARS69; class ARS69; order ARS69; family ARS69; genus JALGZO01. The sequence continues at coordinate 3,939 of JALGZO010000576.1, forward strand.
CGCTCGCGATCACGGTGATCTCGGGGCTGCTTCTGGCCACGGTGTTGACGCTCGTCGTGGTGCCGGTCACTTACACGCTGCTCACCCCCGGATCGGGAACCCCGACCGTGGCGCGAGCGGAGTCGCGGAAGCGGCTGGCCGTCACCGGCCCCACCCCGGCCGAAGGCGCGGGAGGGCGCTGACATGTGGCTCACGCGTGTGTGCATGCGCCGGCCCGTGACGCTCGTGATGGCTCTCGCGTCGGTGACGATTCTGGGCCTCATCTCGTTCTCGAAGCTCCCGCTCGCATTCCTGCCGCAGGTCGAGTTCCCGTTCATCGGCGTGTGGGTCCCCTACCCCGGTGGCATTCCGAGCGAGGTGGAGCTCGAGATCGCGCGCCCGATAGAGGAGATCCTCGCCACCCTCGGGGGGGTCCGTCAGGTCGAGAGCCGTAGTAGCGAAGGCGAGGCGTGGGTCGATGTCGAGTTCGAGTGGGGTCGCGACGGCAACGTTCTGCGAATGGAGGTACAGGAGAAGATCGATCAGATCCGCGGGGATCTCCCCGCGGACATTCCGAAGATCTATCTCCTCACGTTCAACTCGAATGACATTCCCATCATCGAGGGGCGTATCTCGGCGAAGGGGCGCGACCTCTCGGAGAGCTACGACCTGATCGAGCAGAAGATCATCATGCCGCTCCAGAGGATTCCGGGGGTGGGCCAGGTCGGGATAGACGGCGTGAACCCCACCATCGGGGCCATCTACCTGAAGCTCGACAAGATCCAGGAGTTCAGCGTCGACGTGGGGCGGCTCTTCGACGAGCTGGCGGCGGCCAACGTCAACCTCACGGTGGGAGAGGTCACGGACCGGGGCCTCCGCTACGCCGTGCGCACCGTCAGCGACATCGAGAGCATGCGGGACCTCGAAGAGATTCCGGTGGATGAACGCGGCCTCCGCCTCAAGGACATCGCGGATCTCGTGTACGCGGCCCCGGCTCCCGAGTACGGGCGCCACTTGAACGGTGAGTTCGCGATCGCGTTCTGGATCCAGAAGGGATCGGGATTCAACACGGTCGACGTCTGCCGCGCCGTGGAGGCGAGACTCGAAGAGATCAACCTGGACCCGGCGCTCCGCGGCATCGACTGCTTCACGTTCTTCAATCAGGCCGAGCAGATCACCCACGCCCTCGAAGGGCTCTGGAAGGCGGGGCTCTTCGGGTCGGTGCTCGCGATGGTCGTCCTGTTCGCCTTCCTCCGCAAGGTGAGCCTCACGCTCCTGGTTTGCCTCTCGATCCCCGTGTCGATCCTCGGGACCGGGACGTTCCTCTACCTCACCGGCGGCAACCTGAACATCCTGACGATGATGGGGCTGATGCTCGGCATCGGCATGCTCGTCGACAACGCCGTGGTCGTGCTGGAGTCGATCAACCGGCGCCGGAACATGGGCGCTTCCCGCGTGGCCGCCGCGCTTCGCGGCACACGCGACGTCGGTCGCGCCATCGTCGCGTCGACGCTCACCACGGTGATCGTGTTCGCCCCGATCATCGTCGGCCGCACGGACGAGATGACGGTCTGGCTCGGTCAGATCGGGCAAACCATCGGCGTCACGATCGTATGCTCTCTCCTCGTCAGCCTCACCGTGGTCCCCACGCTCTCCATCTTTTTCTCTCGGTCGGGTTCGATCAGCTTGGAGCCCCGGTGGATCGACGGACTTCGCCGGCGGTACCTGCGTCTCGTCAGCTGGAGCACGATCCGGCACCCGAACTGGACCGGACTGGCGATCATT
>JALGZO010000577.1 GCA_025774865.1 bacterium
CGAGCCGTCCGACATCAGGACCACCGCGCCCGTTTCCCGCCGCCGTGCTCCGACCCCCTCGCTCAAGGCGCGCGACAAATCCGTGCGATCGTCGCGCGGTTCCAGGTCCAGGGCTCCGTCCTTGTCCGACAACGGCGTGACTCGGCCGCCGAAACGGTAGACCTCCAGGCGCCCGTGCCGCTGGAGATCGTCGAGCAACGGATCAGGACCGGTGAGCACGTCCGCGAGACGCGACGCGCGGGTGGGATCATCCGGGGAGGTCGACCGCGCTTCATCCTCGGGAAACGGAATCGACATCGACAGGGATCCGTCGAGAAGAAGTGCCACTCGCGCGGGGACCGATCGCTCGCTGAACAAGGAGAGCACCGGCTCCAGCAGGAACGCGATGACCAGGGCGATCGCGACGAGTCGCAGCCCGAGGAGGAGATGCGGGGCTCTGGTCTCCGTCGGGTCGCCCGAGCGTCGATAGAGGCGGAACGCCAGCACGACGAGAATTACCGCGACCCCGACTAGCCAAGGGGTCAGGGGCTCGAGGGCCTGGAAGGAGACGTTGGATGGCATGGGATCAAGCGACGCGGCGGAGCTTGTCCACTCGCTCGTAGAGTCGCGGCAGAATCTCTCCCGCGGGGCCCCGCAACGAGATATCGAAACGCTCGGTGAGCTCGGTTGCCTCCGGGTTCACTTCGATGACGATCGCTCCCGCACTCTGCGCCGCGAGGGGAATGCCCGCAGCTGGCCATACGACGCTCGACGTTCCCACCACCAGCGCGACGTCCGCGCGGACGGCTCGACTGGTCGCCTCTTCGAAGACGTCCGTCGGCAGCATCTCCCCGAAGAGAACGACCTCCGGGCGAAGGATGCTCCCGCACTCACACGGGGGAGGAATCTGGGAAGCTGGCCAGGGAAACGGATCCCTTCTGGCCCCACACCCCTCGAGACACTTCGCTTTCCAGAGGGAACCGTGCACTTCGAGAACGCGAGTCGAGCCGGCTCGCTGATGCAGACCGTCGATGTTCTGGGTGACGATCGTGACCTCCTCAAAGAGCGTCTCCAACTCCGCGAGGGCCACGTGACCCGGGTTGGGCTCGACCGACTGCATGTTCTGGCGCCGCATCTCGTAGAACTCCCACACTTTGCGAGGGTTCCCGGCGAGCGCCTCGGGAGTGGCGACTTCCTCGATCCGGTACTCTTCCCAGAGTCCACCGGATTCGCGGAACGTGGGAACGCCGCTTTCGGCAGAGATGCCTGCGCCGGACAGAGCAACCACACGCTCGGCCGCGGCCAGCGTCCGGGCGGCTTCATCGAATCGAGCGTCCGGGGTCACGCCGGGTGCACTTCGGCGACGTTCGCCAGAACGGAGAGCGCGTGCGGCAGCACGGAAGCGAGCGCCTCGAAGCCCTCCACCGCCCCTTTCGGGCTGCCGGGCAGGTTGACGATGAGCGAGCCGCGACGAATGCCACAGACCCCCCGCGACAGGATGGCGAACTCCGTCTGGGCGACGGTGGTTCGACGCACGTGCTCGGCGAGACCGGGAGCTTCCCTCTGAATGACGGCGAGGGTGGACTCCGGGGTGACATCGCGAGACGCGAGACCGGTGCCGCCGGTGGTCAGGATGAGCGGCACCCTTTCGGAGTCGGCGAGGCGGCAGAGCTCCCGCTCGATCTCGGCTCGTTCATCCGGCACGAGGCTCGTGGACACGACTTCGCCGCCGACGGCCCGGACCGCCTCCGCGAGGCGCGAGCCGGAGACATCTTCCCGCTCGCCGCTCGCCGAGCGGTCGCTCACGGTCACGATCGCGGCTCGAATCATGGGGCGCGGTCCGCTTTCCACTCGCCGGATCGACCCCCGCGCTTCTCGAGGAGTCGAATCCCTTCGATTCGCATTTCCTTGTCGACGGCTTTGAGCATGTCGTACGCCGCGAGCAGCGCAACCGATACCGCGGTCAACGCCTCCATCTCGACGCCCGTTCTCGCCGTCACCGCGGCGGTCGCGACGATTCTCAGCCGCGACACTTCCGGCTCCAGCTCGACCTCGACGCCGACGTGTGAGAGCGCCAGCGGGTGGCAGAGGGGAATCAAGTCGGACGTTCGCTTCGCGCCGGCGATGCCCGCGAGCTGGACCGTCGGCCGGAAGTCGCCCTTCGGGAGATCGTCTTCCACGATCCGGCGCAGCGTCTCGGGTGCCGCGACCAGATATCCCTCGGCGACGGCGACGCGCTCCGATTCCTGCTTGCTCGAAACGTCGACCATCCTCACCCTTCCCGTGGAATCGAGGTGAGACAGGTCGCTCACGGGCCCTCCTTGGGCTCCGTCTTCTCGGAGGGCGTATCTCCGGTGGATTCCGACCCGTGGACTTCCTTTCGGAACTCCCGGATTCCCTGGCCCATGCCGCGCATGAGAGCCGGGATCTTCGCCCCACCGAAGAGCAGCAGGAGGATGAGGGCGATGACGAGGAGTTCCATCCCGCCGGGCATCCAGATCAGTGGCAAGGGATTACCTCGTGGGTTGAGTCGACCCGGATGAGAGGGCGGATCCGGTCCTCGACACCCGGGTTCACTGTTTCCAGAATCCCCATTGTGGGGGTGGAAGGCAAGTCCCAATCCCCGCTAGTGTCAGAAGGGGTTCGGCGACGAGCCATCGAGTCGGAGCAGAGGAGGTCGGGTTTGCGGTGGATTCCCCGAACGCTGAGCCTCGTCGCCGCATGGACGGCGGCGGCGGTGATCGTCGCCGGTTGCGGGGACGATCGGACGGATCCGGCGCTTCGGGCGAAGGGAAGAGACCGAGCCTGGCAGGTTCGGGCCGAACGGGCGGAGTCGGGCGGCGACCTCACGGAAGCGCTCACGGCGTACCAGGACGCGGCGCGACGATTCCCCACCGCAGCATGGGTGTGGGCGGGGCGCGGACGGACGGAGAACGCACTCGGGCGACACCGCGAGGCGGAGCACTCGTTCCGGGAGGCGATTCGTTGGGACTCGACGCTCGTGGCCGAGCGGGTGTCGCTCGCGGAGCTCGCGCTCGCGACCGGGCGCGTGAACGAGGCGCTGACGTGGATCGACGGAGCGCTCGGTCGCGGAGGAGGGGCGCCCGGCCGTCACGCGCTGCGGGGGCGCATCCTGGCGGACGCGGGGCGAGTCACGGAAGCCCACAAGGAAATCGAACGCGCCCTGGCGTCGGCGCCCGACGATGTCGAGGTTCATGTCGCCCGGGCGTTCCTGCAGTTGCGCTCCGACTCGACGACGCTGGCGATGGTCACCCTGGACGGGCTCGCGATCGAGCATCCCGAAGACCCCGTCGTTTTCGAAGCGCGGGCCGAAGCCAGGCGCACGGTCGGCGATCACGACGGAGCCATCGTCGACCTCGAGACTGCGCTCGGGCTCCACGCCCACCGACCGCGAGCGAGGCTCGCGCTCGCCCGGTTGTTGCAAGACGCCGAACGGTTTCCCGACGCGAGCGAGCACTATCGCGAACTGCTCGAGAACAATCCGAACCATCCGGAGGCCCTCGAAGGGCTCGGGGCGTGCTCGCTGGCCCTCGGAGATTCCGAGATGGCCGAGGCAGCGTTCCGCCGCGCCATCGATTCGACGCCCGAGTTCGCGGCCCCGTACCTCGCGCTCGGGAAGCTCGTCGGGAGCCAGGGCCGCACGGACGAAGCGATCACCTGGCTGCGAAAGGCGCGCGCACGGGCGACGGACGACCCGGATCTGTACATACGAGCGGGACTCGAGCTGGCGGAGATTCACCTCCGCCTCGGAGAGCCCGGGAACGCGTTGGCGATCGCGGAGGCGATCCTCGCCCGAGTTCCTGGATCCGCCGCGGCCCGCGTCGTCCGGGGCCGGGCCCTCGCGGCGGGCGGCGGCGGCGATGCTTCGGGCGACGAGCTCGAGCGGATCGCGTCGCGGCCGGAAGCGACGAAGGACGAGATCCTCGCCTGGGCCGCGTGGCTTCTGGACCGGGACCGTCCCGACGACGCTCTCGACGCGGCCGATCGAGTGATCGAGGACGACCCGGCCGACCCCACGGCGCGCGTGGTTCGCGCTCGGGCGCTCGCCGCGGGGGGTCGCGTCGATGCGGCGGAGAGGGAGCTGCACGAGGTGATCATGGGACCCGTTCCCATCGCGGCAGCCCACCTCGCGCTCGCCCATCTCTACCTCGACGCGGGGCGTTACCCGGACGCGATCTTCCAGGCTCGGGAAGGACAGACGCTCGCCCCCGACGACCCGGAGCTCTCGGCGGTGATCGGCTCCGCCGCGCTCGAGCTCGAAAACTTCGACGCGGCTCGCGCTGCGTTCGAGCGCCAGCGTACCCTCTGCCCCGCAAGCCCGAAGCCCTGGCTGAACCTCGGTCGCGTTGAGCTGCGCGAGAACCGCCCGGCCGAAGCGGCGGCTTCGTTCCGAAGAGCGCGGGAGCTCGACCCGAGCCTGTGGATGGCGAGCTATCTACTCGGCCTCGCGGAGGACCAGGCGGGTCGCCCGGTCGAAGCGGTGGCCGCCTATCGCTCCGTGCTCTCCAATAACGAGCGCGTCGCGGAGGCGCACAACAATCTTGCATGGCTGCTCGCCGACCGCGATTTCGACCCCGTGCTCGCGGAGGTGCACGCGCGACGCGCGATCGAGCTCCAGCCGGACAATCCGCACGCGCTCGGAACGCTGGGTTGGGCCCAGTACAAGAACCGCCGGCTCGACGAGGCGGTGGTGTCTTTGACGAAGGCGTCGCGCGCCCTGCCCGACGACGCGATGAAGCACTACATGCTCGGGGTCGTGCAGTTCGATCGCGGTGAGCGCTCGGAGGCGCTGCACGAGATCGAGACGGCTTTGCGGCTCGATCCCTCCTTCGAGCGTTCCGTCCACGCCGGCGAGCTGCGGGACCGGCTCGGAGGGTGACCGGCCCCGGGCGGGAACGCCGTCACGGGTCGCGGGTTCCTCCGTAACCAGGGAACACGCCATTGTCTGAGACGCTCCGAACCTTCGGGAGAGAGAATGAGCTACCTCGAGACCACCCGGGACTTCTATCGCAAGGTCGCCGAGACGCCCGAACCTGGACTCTGCTGCACGACGACTCCGGCGTGGAGCCTGCCCGGGCTCGTCGTTCCTTCCAAGATGCAGCAGATGAACTACGGCTGCGGTACGACGGTCCATCCGCGCGACCTCGCGAGCTCGCCAACCGTTCTCTACGTGGGCATCGGTGGCGGCATGGAGCTCTTGCAGTTCGCGTACTTCAGCCGCAAGCCGGGGGGGGTGATCGGAGTCGATCCGGTGGAGAAGATGCGCGAGGTCGCGCGCGACAACCTCGCGGCTGCCGTCGCCGAGAACGATTGGTTTCGCGATGAGTTCGTGACGCTGCACGACGGCGACGCTCTCGGACTTCCCGTGGCGAGCGACTCGGTCGACGTCGCCGCCCAGAACTGCTTGTTCAACATCTTCAAGGAGGCTGACCTGCGGACGGCGCTCACCGAAGTGCATCGCGTGCTGAAGCGCGGAGGTCGATTCGTCCTCTCGGACCCGGTCACCCCCGAGCCCCTGCCCGAGCAGCTCACCGGGGACGAGACGCTCCGGGCCATGTGTGTCTCCGGCGCTCCTACTTACGGGCGGTACATCGAGATGCTGGTCGATACCGGCTTCGGGATGATCGAAGTGAGGGCGCGGCGGCCGTACCGGCTGCTCGATCCGGAGCGTTACGGTCTGGAG
>JALGZO010000578.1 GCA_025774865.1 bacterium
GCCGACGACCACCACGGCGGACTGATCGCGGATCTCGATGAGGACGGCGATCCGGACATCTATCTGACGTCCGGTGCCGACGCCGGCGCGAGCACGGTTCCCAAGAAGATGTACCGCAACGACGGGGACTTCTCCTTCGTGGACGTCGCCGCGGAGTGGGGGCTGGAGGACGCACTCGCGCGCGGACGCGCTTCCTCGGCGATGGACATCGAGGGGGACGGAGATATCGACATCTTCGTGGCGAAGGCCCCCCGGGCGGCCTCGCCGAACGCCCTGTTCGTGAATCACGGGCACCTGGGGTTCGTCGACACCGCCGCCGCCGCGGGGGTCGCAGATGCGACCGGCGCCGTGGGCGGGATCTGGGGCGACTACGACCACGACGGCGATCCGGATCTCTTCGTCTCCGGCGAGGAGGACTTCACGATCGAGACCCGCCTCTATCGGAACGACGGCGCCGTCACGTTCACGGACGTGACGGACTCGATGTTGCCGGGGATCGGCCAGGTTGCGGCGGCGGCCTGGGGGGACTACGACAACGATGGCGATCTGGATCTCGCCGCGGGCAAGGGGACCAGAGGCCTGTTCGACGCGATCATCTGGTCGAGTGATTCGCTCTTCTTCTTCCTGAACAGCCGGCACGGGGATATCGGGCTGGACGGGTTCCGATTCCGGCAACTCGGCGACAGCGCGACGGACTACATCCACATCTCCGCGAACGACGAGCAGCCGCTTTTCACGCCGTTCGGGCTCCACTTCGACGACATCGAGGACCCGCCGTTTTTCGTGCCCGGGGTGTCGACCGGAATCTACATCTGGTCGAACCCGGCCGAAGATCTGTGGGAGATCCGGTGTAGTGCTCCTCCGTCCGAGGGCCACACCTTCTCGGGGATCATCACGACGAGCGGACCGATCATGTCGGTGATCGAGGTGGACCTGGAGGAGGGACCGGTGGCGCAGCGCGGCACGCGCCTCTGGCGCAACGATGGCACCACGTTCACCGAGGTTACCGGCGCCGCGCTCATCGATGACGAGGTGAACGCGCACCACATGGCGTGGGTGGATCTCGACCAGGACGGATGGCTCGACCTCTACGTACTGAACAAGGGCGATACGTCCACGCTGAATGGGCCGAACGTGTTCTACCACAACCGGCGGAACGGGAAGTTCGCGGACCTGACCGGAGCCTACGCGCTCCAGGGACCGGTGAGCGGTCTCGGGGACAGCTTCGCGTTCGAAGACTACGACATCGACGGAGACCTGGACGTGATGTTCACGTCGGGGTCGGGGCCGCGCTTCATCGCGGGGCTGGAGCGGGTTCGTCTCTTCCGCAACGATCCGGCGCTGGTCGGAGACCGGCTCCGGGTGGACCTCGAGGGGGTCTGGTCATCGCGCGACGGATACGGGGCGTGGGTGACGTGCGTAACCGAGTCCGTCGGGCGTCAGGTCCGCTACATCGCGGGCAACAACTGGCGCGGCGGCCAGCAGATGACCGACGCGTGGTTCGGGCTCGGGCCGGACTCCGTTGCGGACACGCTTCGCGTGGACTGGCCGTCCGGCTGGACGGACGTCTGGACCGATGTGCCCCCCTTGGTCGTCGTCGCCACCGAGGGCGGCTCGGTCGTGGACGCGCCGCTCCCCACCCCGGGGGCCGCGGGACCGCTCGGGCTCGCCGCTCATCCGAATCCGGCGACGGGCACGGTGGCGCTCGCCGTCCGCAACCGGAGCACGGGAGACGCCCGGATCGAGGTGTTCGACGCGGCCGGGCGACGCCTCGTAGCCCGGGACCTGGCGGAGGGGGAAGTCCGGTTCACGTGGGACGGGCGTGACTCGGAAGGGCGCCGCGCGGCCGCCGGAGTTTACTTCGCGCGCTGCTCCGAGGGCAGCCGTACCGCGCACGCCAAGATCGTGCGCGTCGATCGCTAGCGAGGCTAGATCTCGTCGGCTCCGAGGTCGTACAGCGTGGGGGCGCTCGGGCGGCGCTCGCGGTCGATGTCATCGAGCTCGGGCCCGTACCGATCGCTGACGATGTTGTAGTTGCCGGCATCGCGG
>JALGZO010000579.1 GCA_025774865.1 bacterium
CTATCTGTTCCTCCAGCTGATCAACTTCGTGCACGGACAGCTCTGGCGGCATTTCTCGGGAGGCTGGGCGCTCTGGTACGTCACGGAGATCGTCGGGTTCGTGGCCCTGCCGATGATCTTGTTCCTCGTCGGGACCGCCCGCCGCCACGGTGGACTGATCCGCACCGCGTCGGTGCTCACGTTGCTCGGAATCGTAATCAACCGTCTCAACGTGTCGGTCATCGCGTTCAAGTGGTACGAAGCGAGCCACTACGTTCCGAACTGGATGGAAATCGTCGTCACCGGCGCGATCATCAGCGCCGAAATCTGGGTCTTCCGCTGGGTCGTCCGTCGTATGCCGGTGGTGAGCTCGTCACCGGCGTGGGCGATCCAGAACCGCGTGCGAGAGCTCGTACCCGCAGACGGCAGCGCCAGCGGGAGCAACGGAGGAGAACGCTGATCATGGACTTCCTGCCGACCAAAGGTGTCGAATACCTGATCATCCTGGCCTACCTGGCGGTCCTCGCGCCGTTCTGGTGGCTCCTGTCCCGGCTCGGGCCGCGTCCGAGCCCGGCGCGCGCGGCGAGGCAGCCGGCGTCGCGCGGCGCAGGCTCGCCGTGGTTCGCGCTGCCCGAGGGGTTCCACTTTCACCGCGGGCACACCTGGGTTCAGCCCGAGAAGGACGGAGTGATGCGCGTGGGGATGGACGACTTCGCTCAGCGGCTGCTCGGAGCTCCAGACGCTTTGTTGCTGCCGGCCGTCGGTACGCGCCTGAGCGGCGGCGACCCCGGCTGGCGGACGCAGGTCGACGGGCACACGGTCGATGTTCTGTCCCCGCTCGAAGGCGTGGTCACGGAGGTCAACCCGGAGGTCCAGAGCGCGCCCGAGAAGATCTGCGAAGACCCTTACGGCAGCGGCTGGCTCTTGAAGGTGCGCACCGAGAAACCCCGCCGCGTTCTCAAGAATCTGATGCCCTACGAGCTCGCTCGCGACTGGATGGCCGAGACGACCCAACTCGTGAGCAGGATGGCCGGACCCGAGCTCGGCGCCGTCCTTCAGGACGGTGGGCGCCCCGTGTCCGGTTTCGTTCGGCCGCTCGGTGGCGAGCGGTGGGCCGACCTGGCCGCGGAGCTCCTGCTCACGGCGGAGCCTGACTCTTCGGAGACTCCTCCCGACGGACCGAAGGACAGCTTGGAATAGGCACGTTCAGCGGATCCGCACCATCTTCCGCGCGTCGACCTGCGAGCCGATGGTCATGGAGTAGTGATAGACGCCGGCGGGTAGCCGCTCGGGCTGCCACGCGTACCGGTGCGTCCCCGCCGCGAGCCGATCGTCGACGATGGTCGCCACGCGTCGGCCGAGCACGTCGTAGACGGCGAGGCGCACCTCGGCCGACCGCTCCAGCGAGAACGACAGCATAGTCCGCTCGCGAAACGGGTTCGGGAAGGCGGAGCGAAGCACGTACGCCGTCGGCAGGTCGACCGGGTCGACGGCGGTCCAGGGGTCGCATTCGATCGGATCCCCCGGGGAAAGGTCCCGGCCGTCGAAGCCGGGAAAGTCGGGCGAGTAACGGTGCGCCCGGAAGACCTGGTTACGATTCGGGACAGCTCCCTGGCACAGCGGACCCGTGTTGTTCACGGGATTGATGTAGATCCAGACGATGTCCTCGGCGGGGGTCACTTCGAAGATGCGTCCCCCCCGGCCCTGGCAGATGAGCGTATTGCCGTTCGGAAGACGCTGGGCCCCGGAGATCCGCGCGGAATAGAAGCTCTCGGGAGGGTCCGCGGTGTAGATCCACGATTGGGCCTCGGGATCGTGCGGGGTCCCGGAGGGCGGTAATGGGTAGTCACCGTTCGCATCGACCGTCGTCGTGATCTCCTCGACGGTCGAATACTCCCCTTCCGGGCGTTCGAGCCCGTTGTTGAAGACCAGGATGTTCCCGGCGCCGGCGAGCCCGTCCGGGATCCAGTGAGAGTCGTGCAGCCGGTAGAACTTCTGGTCGGTGGAGGTTCCCGCGCGGTGGGCGGCCGGGTTTCCCCATCGATAGAGGAGGTCGCCTCCGCGGCCTCGGACTCCGCCGGTATGGCCCGCCGCCTCGGCCGTCGTCGTGCTGTGATCGATGATCCAGAACTCGTCGAAGCGATTCACCGAGACCACGATCTGATCGAGTTCTTCGTCGTAGTCGATGGCGTTGAAGTGAAGCCAGTCGGGGTGGTCGTCCTGGATGAAGTTCAGGTCGATGAGCTCCGGATGATCCGCGACGACCCCGAAGTTCGCCTTCGTGGAGTCGAAGTCCTGGATCAGATGATCCCAGGCGTGCCACTCCCAGACGATGTTTCCGCCGCCGGCGCCGACCGGCTCCACCTCCACGATGTGGTCCGGCCAGAGCACGCCCTCTGGGATGGTCGCCGGATCGCGCCCGGCCGCCACCGCCTCCGCCATCGTCTTGAGCTCCCACGCGATCAGGAGGACATTTCCGTTCGGCATCGGCTCGACGTCGTGGTGCTGGCGCACGAGGCTGTCGGAGTAGAGGAACTCCCACTGAAGGTCGCCATCCCAGTCCCAGCGCTGGATGAGACCGGCGTCGCCGCCGGCGATGAACACGTCGTTGCCGCCGGGGTCCGCCGGCCGGAGCAGATCACCGTTCTCCAGGAGGTAGGCCACGTTGCCGGGCTCCCAGAGGGTCGTCCAGGAGTGGACGAGCAACCCGTTCACGTCGATCAGATAGGTGTCCGTGTAGTTCATCGGAGAGAACAACGTGTACCCGACATAGGTGCCGGGGTCGTTGAGAATCAGGCCGAGCGTGTCCGGCGGCTGCGCGCGCAGAGTCCCGAACGTCGTCAGCACACCGAGGACGGCTCCCATCCACCTCTTTGCGGCCATGACTCCGCCCTTTCTCCGCAGAGGCCTCTGGCGACGGGGGTCGTCGAGTACCCGCGCCGCCTGGGGACCGCCCATCCTACCTCTGGCCGCCGGCCTCGTCTCGACGGAAACTGAGCTCGCTCACGTGCTCTCTCCGGGGATCGTCCGAAATCGGGTTCGTTGCATCGATGACGATCTTACCGGCGAGATTCCTCTTCCGTTCTCGCTCAGTCCTCTTCCCAGCGCGTCTCGACCCGGAACGAAACGTTGTCATGACCGAGCGTGCCGCCGTAGAGAGCGCCAGCCGCCGCCGCCCCGCCGACCAGCCACCACGTCTTCTTCTCGTCCCACAGATCGTACGATGCACCCATGGCTCCGAGCAGCGCGGCGGAACTGAACCCGAGGTGAGCCCCCTTCAATGTCGTCTCGAAACGGGAGAGCTCGACGGCCTTCAAGGGCGACCCGCCGAGGGGCAGTCCCTCCGCGGGGAGAGGCACCGTCATGGAGACTTCGAGCGTGGGATAGCGCAGCCGCTGATCGAGCGCCCCGAGCTTCCGGACGAGCATCGTGGGCTCGCCGGCGGAGTCGGGAGCCACCGCCCCGGGATCGTCGGGCGGCGACGACGGGGTCGCGCCGGCCAGAATCAGAGCGGTGAGGAACTGGATCACAGCGCCTCCCTACTTGCGAACGATGATCTTCCGCGTCGTCCGTTCCGCCCCTGCCTGAAGAACCGCCAGGTACACGCCGCTGGAGACATCATCGGTGAACCACGGCGTGGTCCGGATGACGCCGTCGCCCCGGCTGAAGTCCTCCAGGTCGGCGACCAACCGACCCCGGACGTCGTAGATCCGGAGTGACACGGCGGCGGCGCTGCGGGCCGCGTACCTCAGAAGAGTACGGTCCCTCGCCGGGTTCGGCCACGGTTCGTCCAGCATCAGGTTGAGCGGCTGCGCCACGGCCACATCGCCCGCGTCCGTCACGGTGTTGCTGATGCTCACTTCCCAGCCGCCGCGACCATGCGTTCCGGCTACGAGCTTCTGCTGACTGCTCTTGATTTCGACGTCGCAGACGACCACGTTCGGCAACCCCGTCCCGTAGGGCGTCCAGTTCGTCCCGCTGTTCGTCGACAGCCAGACTCCCAGGTCCGTCCCGATGTACCACTCGGAGGTGGACAAGGACAGCGGATTCACTGCGATCCCGTTCACCGGGATGTTCGGCAGGTCACCGGTAATGTTCGTCCAGCTGCTCCCGCCGTCCGTCGTCTGCGCGATCTTGGCCGAGCTATTGAAGGTCGAGAACGTTGCGAACGCCGTGCTCGGATCCGTCGGGTGAGCGATGATCTTCGTGTCGTTCCCGACCGGGAACCCGAACGCCGCCACGGTCGGGAAGGTGGTCCCGCCGTCCGTGCTTCGTCGGACGGTCAGATCGCGGATCGTCCACACGATGTCGGGATCCGCAGGGCTGACCGAGATCCAGGTGGCCCGGCTCGATGACGTGTTGACCCACTGGGCGCCGCCGTTCGTCGTCCGGAAGATGCCGCTGCCATCGGTCTGGTCTTGATCGACGGGCGTCAATCCGCCCCGCGAAGTTCGTGGGACCCAGCGAGAACCACGAGCTCCGCGGCTGGGGACCCATCGCCCGCTCGATTTCCCGCTTCTGCTCCCAGGCCCTCCACCGCGCTCCCGGCTCCGGCAGCCGGCCTTCGTCGATACGGTTCCCGTAGAACCACTTCAAGCGGTTGTAGGGCTTCCACCCACTGCCGGGGGTCGTCTTGAGGGCGGGGTTCCGGTCGAAGAACTCGTCCAATTCCTGGAAAAGGCCCTCGGGCGTCGTCGCTTGCCCGGCGATCGTCGGAGCGGCGATGGCACTCGGCAGCCAGGAGGCCCAGACGATGGTCAGGGCGGCAACGATGCACTTCGACACACTCAGACGGGCCCTCGTGGGGAGCATCGGTAACCTCGCGGGTTTGGGGACCTTTCAGGAGGGGAACCGACTACAGCACGAGATCCCGGGCTTCGCAGTTTCGCCTGAGCCAGGCCTCACGGCCCGCTGACGCCCGCTCGCTTGAATCCATGCGTCCAAGTGGTACTATGCATGAATCGGGGGTCAGGAATCTGACACCTTCTCAGGAGGTGCGCGCCGTGCGCTCCCTGCTCCGCTCCGTCGCACTTCTCTCGGTCGTCGCGGTTTCACCCGCAGCGGCATTCACGTGGAACGTCCCCGGCGACGCTCCGACGATCGCGGCGGCCGTCGATTCGGCGGCGGCCGGCGACACTGTTCTCATCGCCTGCGGCACCTACTTCGAGCACGACATCCCCCTCTCGCGCGAGATCACGATCCGGAGCACGACCGGTGCCCCCGACTGCGTCACGATCGACGCCCTGGGTCTGGGCCGCGTCTTCATCAGCGACATCCCGGAAGGAGACGCCCGGATCGAGGGCATCACCATCAAGGGTGGCTCGGCCGTGAGCCCGGGTCCGATCGCCGGCTGGGGAGGCGGCATGCTGTTCTTTGGCGGCTCGCCCACCCTCGTTCGCTGCGATTTCCAGGGGAACGGAGCCACGGTTGGCGGCGCCCTCGCGCTGACGGGGCACGGCGAATCCACCGTCATCGACTGCACGTTCCACGACAACATCGCAGAGCACGGAGCGGGCGTGCTTTTCCTGAGCGCCACCGCGACGGTGAGCGGCTGCACGATCTACGCAAACTCCGCGGACTCGCTCGGGGGCGGCGCTTACGCGAGTCTGTCCTTCGTCACAATGAGCGACTGCACGTTCCACGGGAACTCGGCGCCCGAGGGGGGCGGCGC
>JALGZO010000580.1 GCA_025774865.1 bacterium
ACGGGAACCTGGCACGAACCTCGCGCGCTGAGGTACTCTCGACGCTCGTGGTTCGGCGGAATCCACCCGCCCGTCTCGAAAGGTCCGTTCGATGGCTCGAGCCCGTCCCCTTCTCGTCGCCGCGCTCGTCTTCGCGGCCGGAGCTTCGGCAGGCGCAGACGCACCGGAGCATCCGATCCGAGAGTTCGACGACCGGAGGGAGGGGATCCTGGAACAACGTACGATCGTCCCGGGCGAGAAGATCTCGTTGTACGCGGCGTTCATCGAGAACGCGGAAGCGGAGCCGGCCGACGAGACGTCCCCCTTTCAGGTCGCGTTCTGGATGGCCGACAGCGCGAGCGCGAACGTGCTCGTACGGGACTTCGCGACGCTCTACCAAATGGAGCCGCTGCAGAAGGAGTTTCTCCCGGGACTGTGGCAGTTCTCCTGGCCCCCCGACATCGCCTCCCAGTACGAGATCGAGCTGGCCGACCTGTCGCCGCTCGCGCTGCACATGCCGCGGGTCCAGCGGACGGTCTATCCCGCCTTGGTGTTCCGAGAGCGCCCGGTGATTACCGAGCTTCGCTACGTGTTCTCGCTCGTTCCGCGCGTCCCGGTAACGCTACTCGACTGGGATTTTCGGGAGAGCGAGAGTGCCGAGACCGTGCACTCCGGCACTCTGCGCGGGATTCCGGCCGATCGACCGTTCGAAGTGACATGGACACCGAAGAACGAGGACGGAGAGCCGGCACCGGCCGGGATTTACGACTTCTTCGTCAGAACTTCGTTCCAGCCGCAGCCGGGGACGCCCGCACGCAAAGTGGTCGCGAAGTATCGCTTCCATCACGTTCCGGAATTCCTCGAGAGCCTCGGGCTCTCCGAGTAGCCGACCGACATGCCCGAGCTCCCCGAAGTCGAACGCGGCCGACGCATCGCCGAAGGCGTCGCTCGAGATCGCAGGATCTCGACGGTGCAATGCGACGACGATGACATCGTCTTCGACGGGGTCGCTCCCGCGCACGTTCGACGCGCGTTGAAAGGAGCTACGGTACGGGCCGTCCGGCGCCGCGGCAAGCACCTGTGGTTCGAGCTGGATCGTGCGCCTCACCCGCTCTTTCACTTCGGAATGACTGGAGCCTTCTTGACCCCCGGGATCGCGGCGCTTCGCCTCGCGTCGAGTCCGAAGAGAGTCCGCGATGACGGCTGGCCGCCTCGCTTCACGAAGATTCACATCCGGTTCGACGACGGCGGCGAGCTCGTGATGACGAACAAACGCCGGCTCGGAAGGATCCGACTCCGGGAGGATCCGGAGCGGGAACCGCCGATCTCGGAGCTCGGCTTCGATCCGCTGCTCGACCTCCCGACGCCTCGTCGCTTCTTCGATCTCTTGACGGGAAGATCCGCCGTGTTGAAGTCGGTGCTTCTCGATCAGGGCTTCGCGGCCGGGGTGGGCAACTGGATCGCGGACGAGGTTCTCTACCAGGCCGGGATCGATCCGAGGCGACGCACCGATTCGTTGGCCAGGGACGAGGCCGAGCGGCTCCGGCGGAAGCTCGGCGCGGTGGTGCGGCACGCGGTCCGGGTGGACGCCGACAAGGATCGCTTTCCGAAGAGCTGGCTCTTCCACCACCGCTGGGGCAAGGACGGCGCGGCGAGAACGGCCAAGCGGGAGAAGATCCGGTTCCTCACCGTCGGCGGACGGACGACGGCGTGGGTGCCAGCGGCTCAACGGTGACCCGTCAGGGCGGAGCTCACCCCTGTTTGAGCAATGCCCGGACGTCGCCGTTGCGCCGGGTCACCTTGAGCGCGTCGAACGTCTCGAGCAGCGGGACCGCGTACTTCCTCGAGATACCGAGCTCGTCCCGGAAGGCGCCGACGGTGATGCCGCCGTCGCGCGCGTGGATGGCGAGCAGCGCGGCGTGGGCGCGCTCCCATGCTTCCCGATGATAGTAGATGTCCTCGGAGAGCTTCCTCAAATCACCGACGTCCACGAGCGCCGCGACGACTTCCTCGGCGAGGCCGGCGTCCGCGGCGGCCGAGACCACCTCCTTGAGATCGGGGGGCGAGCAACCCGCCTCCAGATAGAAACGGTCGATCCGCTCCCGCTCGGCCAGCGCCTTTCCCTCGAAGACCACGTCGCCGCCCCCGACGCGCACGCGGTCGGCGGAGAGCTCGATCTCGCCCTCGATCACCAGCTCGGCGAGGAGCTCCGCCATCACGGTCGGCGACGCCTGTCCGCCAACGATCGCTCGCAGCTCCTCGCGCGGCATCCCCCAGCGGAGCGGGTGCCGATCGCGGAAGCGCGCGCCCTCCTCCAGAACCGTGCGGGCCGCGACGCGCCAGGCGTCTTCGGACAGCACTCGGCCGCCGCTCGTGACGCGCAGGGTACCCGCTTTCGTTTCCTCCTCTACCGCGCGATCCACTTCGTCGCGGCTCATCGAGGTAGCGCCGACGAGATCCTTCGGCTTCACGCCGGCGAGCCCCTTTTCCGCGACGGCCTCCAGCAGCAGCGCAATCGGTCCTCCACCTTCGCGCCGCGCGATCGCTTCGACTTCTTCGGGTCGGTTCCGTCGGTGTTTGTCGGGATGGGCGTCGACGATCGTTCCGCCCGCCATCGCGTGCATCGGTGAATACGATCGCAGTACGAAGCGGTCCCCCACCGCCGGTACGACCGGCGTCTCGAGGCGGATCTGCGCGAGGCAATCGTCGCCCGGGGCGAGCTCGTCGCGGTCGAGAAGGACGATCCGGGCGAGGTCCTCGGCCGAAGCGAGGTGGAAGCGCACGCGTTCGCGATTGCGCACCGGCCGAACCCAGCGCGGGGAGGCGCGGACTCGCACGTCGAGCATCCACGACGTGGCCAACGAGCCCGGCGAGATCAGCTGCTGGCCGCGGTCGAGCTTCTCCTTGTCGACCCCGTGCACGGCGAGCGCCGTTCGCTGTCCGGCGAGAGCCCTTTCGACGTCCTTCCCGTGCACCTGTACGCGCCGGATGCGAACGGTCTCACCGAGCGGCAACACCTCGAGCCGATCGCCGACTTTCACCGATCCGGCGCTTCCGGTCCCCGTCACGACGGTGCCGAACCCTTCCATGGTGAACACGCGGTCGATCGCGAGGCGGTACGGACCGTCGTCGGGTCGTGGATTCACGTTCCGCGCCGCCTTGGCCAGGGCCTCCTTCAGCTCGGGAAGCCCGTCCCCCGTCGCGCCGCTCACCGGGATGATCGGAAGCCCCTCGAGTACCGTTCCGTGCAACGCGTCTTGAACGTCGAGGTGAGCGATGTCGCGAGTTTCCTCGTCGACGAGGTCGCACTTCGTGAGCGCCACGACCCCGTGCTCCACGGCGAGGAAGTCGATGATGTCGAGGTGCTCACGCGTCTGCGGCATCACGCCCTCGTCGGCCGCCACGACGAGCATGACGAGGTCGATTCCGCCCGCGCCGGCGAGCATGTTCTTGACGAAGCGCTCGTGCCCGGGAACGTCAACGATCCCGAACCGCACGTCGGAGACGTCCAGTCGCGCGAAACCGAGCTCGATCGAGATCCCGCGGCGGCGCTCTTCTTCCAGGCGATCCGTGTCGACCCCCGTCAGCGCTTTGACGAGCCGGGTTTTCCCGTGGTCGATGTGTCCGGCCGTGCCCAGGATGACGGACTTCACAGGACCGCGAAGCCCCGGAGGACGAGCCAGAGAACCGCGAGCCCGGACGCGGTCGTGAACACCCAGGCGAGGGTGGTCTCGGCGTGCGTGGGCCGGTAGCCGCTCTTCGGTTTGAGAAACCTCATGGCGAAGGATGGCACGTAGGCGGAGCGGGGGCAAGGTGCGCGCGGGGCCGGCCGCACGCATGCGTCACGACCCGACGATCTCGATGCCGACCCGGTTCGACCGGTTGACGAAGACGTCTCCCTCCCGCCGGAGACCGATCTGGACTTCGTATCGCCCGGCGGGAAGCGGGCGCCGCACCCCGGCGATCTCCACGGCCCCGTCCCACTCGATCTCCCGGGTCCAGGTCTGCAGCGCCCCGATCGGCACCAATCGGGGAAGCTTGATCGTATCGACGTCCGTGAAGTAGAGGCCTCCATCCGCCTCGTAGATCGCGAGCCCGAGCTGCCGGCGCGGGGGGAACTGAAACTGCATGAAGTCGGGCCCCGTGTTCGAGAGCGTCAGGATCAGTCGGGTGGTGTCGTTCGGTTCGAGCGTAGTCCGCTCGATCCAGAGTTCCGTCTCGAGATCGTCGAAGTTGCGCTCCGGATCCTCCGCGAACTCGTAATGGGCGGGCGAGCTCGCACAAGCGCAGACGAACGGGATCAGGAACCCGACGATCCGGGCACGCCGGAACATGACACGACCTCCGTGGCTCGCCACACTATGCGAAGGCGAGCCACGGAGGTCAATTCCCCGGGCGGGTACGTCCCGGGTGCGTCGGTAATCAGGAGGGAGGTTGGAGTTGCTCGACCGAGCCCGGCCGGGTCCCTCAGACGCCGGCCGGCTCTGTTCGCGAGGGCACCTCTTCGCCGGACCCGGGCACCGGAGCCGGGGGCGCCGCGGTGATCCGAAAGACGAGCTCGTCCCGGGCCGCGTCCACCTCCACGGACGACCCGTCGGGAAGATCGCCCGCGAGTACCTTCCGCGCGAGCGCCGTTTCCACGTCACGCTGAATGAGTCGTTTCAACGGCCGCGCTCCGTAAACCGGGTCGTAGCCGCGGCGCGCGAGAAGGTCCCGGCCGGCCTGAGTCGTCACGAGCTCGATTTTCCGCTCGGCGAGCCTCGCCCCCACGTGCGCCATCTGCAGCTCGACGATCTCGCCGATCTCCTCCAGCGTGAGCGGCTTGAACAGCACGGTGTCGTCGATGCGGTTGAGAAACTCCGGACGGAACGAACCCCGAAGCTCACCGAGTACGCGCGCTTGCACGTCTTCGCGAATGGATCCGTCCTCGCCGATGCCCTCCAGCAAGTCCGGGGAGCCGACGTTGCTCGTCATGATCACGACCGTGTTCTTGAAGCTGACGGTGCGACCCTGCGAGTCGGTCAGGCGACCGTCGTCGAGCAGTTGCAGCAGGACGTGGAAGACGTCCGGGTGCGCCTTCTCGATCTCGTCGAAGAGAAGCACCGAGTACGGCTTGCGGCGCACCGCTTCCGTGAGCTGACCTCCCTCGTCGTAGCCGACGTAGCCCGGCGGCGCCCCGACGAGCCGCGACACCGCGTGCTTCTCCATGTACTCGGACATGTCGATGCGAACGAGATTGTCCTCGCTGTCGAAGAGCGACGCGGCCAGCGTCTTCGCGAGCTCGGTCTTCCCGACCCCCGTCGGTCCGAGGAACAGGAAGGAGCCGAGGGGACGTGCCGGATCCTGGAGGCCGGCGCGCGCCCGCATGACGGCGTCGGCCACCGTCTGCACGGCTTGATCCTGGCCGATGACGCGCTCGTGCAGAACGCGATCCATGTTCAGGAGCTTCTCCCGCTCCGATTCCACCAGGCGGGTCACCGGAATCCGCGTCCACCTCGCGACCACCTGGGCGATCTCCTCGTCGGTGACCTCTTCGCGCAGAAGCGGCGCTTCGCCCTGCCGTTCCTGCAGGCGCGCCTCCTCGTGTCGGAGGTCCTCCGTGAGCTTCGGCAGCGTCCCGTGGCGGAGCTCCGCCACCTTCTCGAGCTCGTACGCACGCTCCGCTCGCTCCATCTCGAGGCGAACCGCCTCGATCCGCTCGCGGATCTCGCGAACCTTCCCGATCGCCTTCTTCTCGTCCTCCCACCGGGCGCGCATGGCGTCGGCTTCGGCCTTGGCGTCGGCGAGCTCCTTTCGCAGCGCCTTCAACCGCTCTCGGCTCGCCGCGTCCTTCTCCTTCTTGAGCGCCGTCTCTTCGATCTCGAGGCGCATGACCTTGCGAGTCACTTCGTCGAGCTCGGTCGGCAACGAGTCGATTTCGGTGCGGATGCTCGCGCACGACTCGTCGACGAGATCGATCGCCTTGTCGGGAAGGAAACGATCGGAGATGTAGCGATCGGAAAGCACCGCAGCCGACACGAGGGCGGCGTCCTGGATCCGCACACCGTGGTGCACTTCGAACCGTTCCTTGAGGCCGCGGAGAATCGAGATGGTGTCCTCGACCGTCGGCGCGTCGACGACGATCGGCTGGAAGCGCCGCTCGAGCGCCGCGTCCTTCTCGATGTGCTTGCGATACTCGTCCAGCGTGGTGGCGCCGATGCAGTGAAGCTCGCCGCGGGCGAGCATCGGCTTCAGCATGTTGCCGGCGTCCGGCGAACCCTCCGTTTTCCCGGCCCCGACGATGCTGTGGACCTCGTCGATGAAGAGGAGGATCCGGCCCTCGGCCGCCTTGATCTCGTGCAGCACCGCCTTGAGCCGCTCCTCGAACTCGCCGCGGTACTTCGCGCCGGCCATCAGAGCGGTCAGGTCGAGCGCGAAGATCGTGCGGTCCTTGAGACCCTCCGGCACGTCACCGCGAACGATTCGCTGCGCGAGACCCTCGACGATCGCCGTCTTTCCGACGCCGGGCTCGCCGATGAGCACGGGATTGTTCTTCGTCTTGCGCGAGAGAATGCGCACGACGGAGCGGATCTCACCGTCACGACCGACCACGGGATCGAGCTTGCCGGACCGCGCCAGCTCGACGAGATCCGATCCGTACTTGGTGAGGGCCTCGTACTGGGCTTCCGGCGCATCCGTCGTGACGCGCTGCGTGCCGCGCACCGAGGACAGAGCCTGGAGGAATGTCTCGGCGGTAACGCCCTGCTCCGCGAGGATCCGCCCGGCCGCGGTCTCCTTTCCTTCTCGGAGGAAGGCGAGCAGGAGGTGCTCGACCGAGACGAACTCGTCGCGGAGGGCGTCTGCTTCGTCGCCGGCCTTCACGAGGAGCGCGCTGAGACGCTGGGTCACGTAGAATTTGCCGGCCTCGACCGAACCGCCGGTGACACGCGGTCGCTTCGCGAGCTCGTCCTCGACCCGCGCTTTCAGCGTCGGGACGGACGCGTCGCACCGCTCCAGCACGCGCGCCGCGAGCCCGTCCTCCTGCTCGAGGAGCTCCAGGAGAAGGTGCTCGCCATCCACTTCCTGATGACCGAATCGCAACGCCTTCGCGTGCGCGGCCTCGAGGGCTTCTCGGCTCTTTCGGGTCAGTTTTTCCGCGTTCATCTCTCACTCCCTCCATCCGTCTCGGAGGTGGGCGGGTCTCCGTTCGGGTAGTACTTCGGCGCGGCGCCGAACACGGCACCCACCATTGCGACATCCATGACGCGCTTTTCCTAGCGTCGGCCGCCGAGCAAGCCCGTCCGCAACGCGAAGTAGAGGAGCTGCCCCAGCGCGGCGATCGTCGCCGCGACGTAGGTCAGTGCCGCGGCGTTCAACACGGCTGCGACACCGCCGGCTTCCTGCTTCGACTGAATGATGCCGAGGCTCATCAGCTGCTGCTTGGCGCGGTTGGACGCATCGAATTCGACCGGCAGCGTGATGAGCTGGAACAGGACCACCGCCGCGAACATGATCACGCCCGCCACGGCGAGGTTGTTCATGTGGAGAAAGATGCCACCGAGTAGCAACGGGAAATACAGCCTGGAGCCGATGTTCGCCACGGGAACGAACGCAGTCCGCAGCGCCAGCGGCGCGTAGCCCTTCGCGTGCTGCAACGCGTGACCGGCTTCGTGGCACGCGATGCCCATCGCCGCGACCGACTGTCCTTGATGCACGTCCGGCGACAGCCGGAGCTTCCGCGATCGCGGATCGTAGTGGTCGCTGAGAAAACCCTTCGCCGGCTCGACGCCGACGTTGTTCAGACCAGCGTTCTGCAACATTCGCTGCGCAGCCTGCGCACCCGTCATGCGCGACGACGCCGCCACCTTGCTCCACTTACCGAACGCGCTCTTGACTCTCATCTGCGCCCAGAGCGCGAGCAGCATCGTGGGACCGACGATCATCCAGTAGACGGGATCGAACAATCCGAGCATGACTCGCTCCTTCGTGACTGGCTTCCGAGCGTGAAACCCGGCGGGCGGGACCCCGGTTCCGGAGCCCCACCCGGTCGCCGGCCGTAAGCCTCGCTAGCCCTTCACCTCGACCTTGCGGGGAAGAGCCGCCTGGACCTTCGGCAGCGTGATCTTCAGAACGCCGTCCTGGAAGGACGCTTCGATCTTGCTGTCGTCGATGTCCACCGGGAAGCGGAGGATCCGCTCGAACTTGCCAGTGTGCCGCTCCCGACGATGGAACGTCTTGTGGTCCTCGTCGCTCGAAGCCTCGTGGGTTCCGGTGAGCGTCAGTTCGTTCCCGAGCACGGAGACGTCGATCTCCTGGCGCGTCAATCCCGGCAGCTCCGCTTCGACGAAGTAGTTCTTCTCGTCTTCCCAGCTGTTCACCAAGGGGTATCGATCACCGTTGCCGCCCCACGCCGTCGTGTTGAACGGAAAGCCTTCCACCAGCTCGTCGAACAGTCGGTCGATGGCCACTCGGTCGGTCCGCGACGGGATCAGCGTGCCACGTCTCACCAGCATCGTCCTTCTCCTTGCTTACCCGCCCCGGGGGGGCGGGTGGGTCCGTGTCGAACCCCGCATTTCGGGGTCGTCCATTCGGTCCCTCTAAGAGCAGAGAGCGTGCCACCCGAACGAGTCTCGCCGCAACTGATTGGTTTTAATGCAGTTCGGGCGAATCGGCTTCCCGGGCGCGTGTCACCGGGACTGTCACAATGGCGGATTTATCGGCGATTCATCGGGTCTTGGCCGAAAAGTGTGTCAAACTGGCGGAGCTGGCCATGCCGCGCTCGACACGGACTCCTCCACGCGCTCGATGTCGGCGCCTACGGCCCGCAGCTTCTCCTCGATTCGCTCGTACCCACGATCGATGTGGTAGACGCGACTCACGCGAGTCTCCCCCTCCGCGACGAGCCCCGCGAGGATCAGGGCTGCGGATGCGCGCAGGTCCGTCGCCATGACCCTGGCGCCGGAGAGCCCCTGGATGGGATGGATGACCGCGGTGTTCCCTTCGAGCCGAATGTCGGCGCCGAGCCGGGAGAGCTCGGCCACGTGCGTGAATCGGTCGGTGTAGATCGTGTCGGTAATCACGCTGACGCCCTTGCCGACCGAGGCGAGCGCCATCATCTGAGCCTGCATGTCGGTGGGGAAGCCCGGGTACGGAGCGGTGACGATGCGCATTCCCACGGGGGGCGTCACCCCCCGGCAGCGCACCTTCCCCTTCTCCACGTCGATATGCGAACCCGCGCGGCGAATCGTCCGAATGACGCTGTCGAGGTGGCGCACGCAGGCGCCGGTCAGCGTGAGATCTCCGCCGGTGATCGCCGCCGCGACGAGGAACGTCCCGGCCTCGATTCGATCGGGAATGACGGACACGCGAGCCGGCGCCAGCCGTTCGACGCCGTCCACCCGGATCATCCGGCCGCCCTGTCCTTCGATCCTCGCCCCGCACGCCACGAGGAAGTCCGCGAGCGCGACCACCTCCGGCTCCTCCGCCGCATTCTCCAGCGTCGTGGTGCCGTTCGCCGTCGCACAGGCCAGCAGAGCGTTGCACGTTGCGCCGACGGACGAGATGGGAAAACGGATGGCGGCCCCCGTGAGCCCACCGGGGGGCGCGGTCGCGACGAGGTAGCCGTGCTCCACCTCGACCTGGGCCCCGAGCCGCTCCATCGCCAGGACATGAAGATCGACCGGCCTCGGCCCCCAGGCACATCCGCCGGGCAGCGAGACGCGCGCGCGGCCGACGCGCGCCAGCAGCGGCCCGAGCACGTAGACGGATGCGCGCATCTGCCGGACGAGATCGTATGGCGCTTCGTACGACTCGAGACCGGCGCCGTTCAGCGTGATCGTCTTGCCGGCGCGGCTCGTGGAGATGCCGAGACCGCCGAGAAGCTCGAGCAGCGTGTCGATGTCCCGGAGCTCCGGGACGTTGTCGACCAGCAGCTTGTCGTCGAAGAGGATGGACGCCGTGAGGATCGGTAGCGCCGTGTTCTTGGACCCGCTGACGTGAACCTCGCCCTCGAGCGGTCCGTTTCCTCTCAGGAGAATGGCATCGATCGGTTTTCCCCCCCCGCCCAGATTCCCCGCACGAACCGATCCCGGCCGGTCAGATCCGGCAGGACCTGCACCCCCTCGTACCGCAGATCGGCCAATACCGCTACCACCTCCGGACCCTGCGTCTCCCCGATCTCCAATGCGATCGTGCCTCCCGCCACGAGGAAGTCCCGCCCCCGCCGCGCGATCCGCCGGTGAAAACCGGTGCCGCCGTCCGGGTCGAACAGGGCATCCGCAGGATCGCCCATCCTCACTTCCACGGGAAGCGTGTCGGAAACGGTCGGTTCGACGTACGGCGGATTGGACACGAGAACGTCGATCCTCCCCTCCAAATCGGCAAAAGCGGAGAAGAGATTAGACCTCCGGACGTCGACCTTCTCGGCCACGCCGTTTTCCTCCGCGTTACGTCGGGCCAGGCGCACGGCCTGAGGGTTCCAGTCGGCGGCCCAGACCCGCACCTCACGCCGATCGCGGAACTCCGCCGCGACCGCGATCGCGACCGCGCCGGTTCCCGAGGCGATGTCGAGAACGCGGACGCGGCGACGACCGCCCTCTAGACGACTCCTCACGGCGATCACCGCCTCCTCCGCGAGGAGCTCGGTCTCCGGACGCGGAATGAAGACTCCGCGCTCCAGCCGAAGCGTGATGCCGTGGAAGCCCGTCTCGCCCAGGAGAAGCTGCAAGGGCACCCCGGTCGCCCGCTGGCTCACGAGGTGCCAATAGCGTTCGGTCTCGGACGTCGGGGCGAACTCGCCGCCGTGCGTGATCAGATGTTCGCGGCCGCAGCCGACCGCGGCCATCAGTAGCACCGACGCTTCGTGCCGAGGATTCTCGCGCGCCGCGCACTCCGACCACTCGAGCTCGCGCGCGCCGGCCTCGACCAGCTCGCGCAGCGTGGTGGGCTTGCGACTCCCGGCGATCACTCTTTCGTCCCTTCGAGCTTGAGGCTCACGACCTTCTCCCGCAGTGCTTCCACGATCTGATCGAGCTCGCCCTGGAGAACACCGTCGATGTCGTGCAGGGAGAGCCCTATGCGGTGATCGGTGACTCTGTTCTGCGGAAAGTTGTACGTGCGAATCTTCTCCGAGCGATCGCCCGTTCCGATCTGGCTGCGCCGAGCCTCCGCCCGCTCCGCCGCTGCCGTCTCGCGTTCCCGGTCGAGAAGCCGCGAGCGTAACACGCGAAGCGCCTTCGCCTTGTTCTTGTGCTGGCTTTTCTCGTCCTGGCACGACACGACGATTCCCGTCGGGATGTGGGTGACGCGCACCGCAGAGTCCGTGGTGTTCACGCTCTGGCCCCCGGGCCCCTGCGAGCGGAACACGTCGATGCGGAGTTCCTCGGGTTCGAGCTGCACGTCGACCTCCTCCGCCTCCGGCAGAACCGCCACCGAGACCGCCGAAGTATGGACCCGGCCGCTGGCCTCGGTCTCCGGAACTCGCTGGACTCGGTGGACACCGCTCTCGTGGCGCATCGCGCCGAACGCCCCCTCTCCCTGAAGCGAAAAGACGGCCTCCTTGACGCCGCCCCTCCCGCTCTCGTGGACCGAGAGGGTTTCCGCCTTCCAGCCCCGGTGGTCCGCGAAACGAAGATACATCCGGTAGATCTCTCCGGCGAACAACGCCGCCTCGTCCCCACCGGTGCCCGCGCGCACCTCGATGATGGCGTTGCGGGAGTCGTCCGCATCCTTCGGGATCGAGAGGACCCGCAGGCGTTCTTCGAGCGCCTCGAGCTTCGGCTCGAGCACCTCCACGTCCTGGCCCGCGATCTCGCTCAGCTCGGCGTCCGGGCCCTCGGCGAGCTCGCGCGCCTCGGTGAGGTCCGCCTCCACTTGCTCATACTCCTGAGCTGCGGTCGCGAGCTCTTCGAGCTCCGCGCGCTCCTTGCCGAGCTCGCGCATACGGTCGACGTTGGAGAGGACCTCGGGTGACGCCAACATCTCGCTGATTTCCCGGTACCGCGCGAGAGACGAACGGGCGAGCTGGTTCATGACTCGTTCACTTCCACCGCCGACGCCAGCACCGGTTCGGGCTCGGGGTGGCCGCGGCTGAGGGCGGTCCGCAGCGCGATCACGGCCACTTCGAGCTGAGTCTCGTCGGGCACCGCGGTCGTGAGGAGCTGAAGCCCCAGCCCGGGCGCGACCAGCATCTTCCCGAGAACCGTCTGGTCGAATCGCGCGGACAACCGAATGACCTCGTACGAGATCCCACCGATGAGCGGCACGAAGGCGATGCGGATCAGCCGCTCACTGACCGTCTCCGGCTTGCCGAGCATCGCGAAGACGAAGATCGAGACGATCATCACGAAGAAGAGAAAGCTCGTGCCGCATCGCGGGTGAAGCCTCGGCCGGGTTTGCGAGTTCGCGACCGTGATCGGAACCTCTGCTTCGTAGTTGAAGATCGTCATGTGCTCGGCGCCATGGTACTGAAACACGCGCTTCATCTCTCCCCAGCGTGTGATCGCGAAGAGGTACAGGAAGAAGATAACGAGCCGGAATACGCCGTCTACCAGGTTGTAAACGAAGCCGTTCCGGACGCCCGTGAGATCAGTCAGGATCAGCGGCAGATAGAAGAAGAGCCCGAGTCCCAGTGCGAAGGACACCACGACGACGACGCCGAAGCCGATCTTCTCCCAGGTCGGCGTCTGCTTCCGCTCCTTGCCCTCTTCGCGCGCCGCCTCCTCGGCGCTGTACATGAGCGATGAGATCCCGAGAACGAGCGCCTCGATCAGCGTCACCGCGCCGCGCAGAATCGGTAGCCGGAACGGAAAGAACCGGTGCGCGAACGGAACGTGATTCTGGTAGCGCACGCTGATGACTCCGTCGGGGCGCCGGACCGCGGTCGCCACCCCGCCGGGGGCACGCATCATCACACCTTCGATGACGGCCTGGCCGCCGACCAGCGCCTGGGGAGCTTTGGGCATGGTGGCCGGCTTCTACGTCTCGCTCGACTCGGTGGACTCGGCGGACGCTTCGGGTGCATCGACGGGCGCCGCTTTCGGCTTCGGCTTCGGCTTCGGCTCGGACGCTTTCACCGGCTTCGACGGCGCCTTGGCGGTAGTCTCGGCCGCGCCCGTGGCGGCTTCCTTCTCCGCCTGCTCGGCCGCCGCCTTCTCCGCTTGATCGGCCTTCATTTTCTCGACCTTCTCGTAGCGCCGGCGGAACCGCTCCACCCGCCCCGCGGTGTCGACGAGCTTCTGCTTGCCGGTATAGAACGGGTGGCACGCCGAGCAGATGTCGACCTGCAGGTCACCACTGATCGTGCTGCGCGTCTCCCAGCTGTTGCCACAGACGCACTTGACCGTGGTTTTCGTGTACTCCGGGTGGATCTCGGCTTTCATAAGATCTGCTCCTCGGGATAGGACGCCTCGTGGGACGTCCGGCCGGGATTGTGGCGGCGAGGCCGCCACGGGAACGTTCGCCCCCGCCGAAATGCGCTTTTCGGGGGCTTCCTAGTTACTCTCCAGTCGCCATGCTGTCCAGGAACTTCTTGTTGCTCTTGTACATCGCGAACCGCTCGACCAGGAACTCCATCGCCTCGACGACGTTGAGCTCGTTGAGGTACTTGCGAAGAATCCAGGTGCGGTTGATCTCCGTCTTGTCGAGAAGCAGCTCTTCCTTACGGGTACCGGACCGCTGAAGGTCGATGGCCGGGAAGATCCGCCGATCCGCGAGCTTCCGCTCGAGCACCAGCTCCATGTTCCCGGTACCCTTGAACTCCTCGAAGATCACCTCGTCCATCCGCGATCCCGTTTCGATGAGCGCGGTTCCGATGATCGTGAGGCTTCCGCCCGCTTCGATGTTGCGCGCCGCGCCGAAGAACCGTTTCGGCCGCTGCAGAGCGTTCGCATCGACGCCGCCGGACAGGATCTTGCCGGAGTGCGGAACCACCGTGTTGTGGGCGCGTGCGAGGCGGGTGATCGAGTCGAGAAGAATCACGACGTCCTTGCCGTACTCCACGAGACGTCGCGACTTCTCGATGACCATTTCCGCCACCTGCACGTGGCGCGTGGCCGGCTCGTCGAACGTGGAGCTCACGACCTCGCCCTTCACGCTGCGTTGCATGTCGGTCACTTCCTCGGGACGTTCGTCGATGAGGAGGACGATCAACGTGATCTCGGGGTGGTTCGCGGTCACTGCGTTCGCGATCTTCTGGAGCAGCACGGTCTTGCCGGTCCGCGGCGGCGACACGATCAATCCCCGCTGTCCCTTCCCGATGGGAGCCAGCAGATCCATGATCCGGGTCGAGATGTCTCCGGGGTCGTGCTCCAGCTTGACCCGTTCCTCGGGATAGAGCGGAGTGAGGTTGTCGAAGAGAGTGCGCTTGCGTGCCGACTCCGGGTTCTCGAAGTTGATCGCTTCCACCTTCAGAAGCGCGAAGTAGCGCTCGCTCTCCTTCGGCGCGCGAACCTGTCCCGAGATGGTGTCGCCGGTCATGAGGTCGAAGCGTTTGATTTGCGACGGCGAGACGTAGATGTCGTCCGGGCCGGGGAGATAGCTGTAGTCGGCCGAACGAAGAAACCCGTAGCCCTCGGGCAGGATCTCCAACACGCCCTCGGCGAAGATCAAGCCGCTCTTCTCGGTCTGCGCCTCGAGAATCTTGAAGATGAGCTCCTGCTTACGGAGGGCCGACGTCCCGGGGATGTCGAGATCGTTGGCGACTTCGACCAGGTCCGACATCGTCTGGTTCTTCATGTCGGCCAGGTTCATCTTCGGTTCGTTCGAAACGGTCTTGCTGGCCGTTTTCGACTCGGCCTTGGTCGCCGATTTCTCTTTCGTTGCTCGAGGCATCTTCGTCTCTTTCGTGGGGATGTTCGGAGCCGGCCGGAGAGCGCGGGCTCGCGTGGCTGAGCTCTAGGAACTCGAGGGAAACGCAGACGAACGGGCCGGCGGTGCTCCCGGAGCGAGGCAGTTCGTACCTCGGAACGGGAGCGATCGGCAAGCGGCTGACTCGATTGAACAGATAGTAGGTTTCGGCCCGGGCACTGTCAACCTCCCCCGCCCTCGACTCCTCCCCGGGGGGCCGCGACACCGCCTCCGAGCTCCTCCCGCACCCGGTGGCCCACCTCCTCCATCGGATGGGCAGCCTCGTCGCGGAGCAAGCCCGTGAGCCGCGAGGAACCGGCGGCGCGTTCCTCCATCCACTCCGCCGCGAATCGGCCGTCGCGGATCTCGTCCAGGATCCGCCGCATCTCCTCGCGCGCCGCGGCACCGACGAGACGCGGGCCGCGCGTGAGTCCGCCGTACTTCGCGGTGCCCGAGATCCGCCCCCGCATCCCGGCCGGTCCCTCGCGAGCCACGATGTCCATGATCTGCTTGAGTTCCTGAACGCACGAGTAGTAGGCGATCTCCTCTGCGACCCCGCCCGAAACGAGCGTTTCCCACGCTGCCCGTATCAACTCGACGACGCCGCCGACGAGAACCACTTGCTCCGCAAAGAGGTCGCTGACCACTTCCTCTTCGAGGTTCGTGGTAAGGAGTCCGGCTCGAGTCATCCCAAGAGCCGCCGCGTACCCGAGGGCTCGGGTCTCGGCCGAACCGGTGGCGTTCCGCACGATCGCGAAGAGTCCGGGGAGCCCGCGGCCCTCGAGAAAGCGTTCACGCAGCAGGGTCCCGGGGCCGAGCGGCCCGACGAGCGCGACGTCGAGATCTTCGCGGATCGCGAGGGGCTCCTCCCGGACCGCGAATCCGTGCGCGAGCACGAGGAGCGCACCTCGCTTCACGCGCGGACCGATCGACCCTTCCAGCACGCCCCGCTGAGCCTCGTCGGGAACGAGCACGGCGACGACATCGCAGGCTTCGAGCGCTTCGAGCGGACTCGGCTCGAATTGCTCCGCCCGAGCCCGAGCTCCGGACGGGCCCCCGGGCCGCACAAACACGCGGACGTCGAGCCCGGCGTCCCGGAGACAGAGCGCCTGCGCCGACCCCTGGTTCCCGAAACCGAAAACGCCGACGGTCGCCCCCTGCAGAGACGTAACGTCGGCGTCGGCGTCGCGCAGAATGCGCGTCATCTACTCGCTGGTACCGGTGACCTCGGCCTCCTTCATCTCCTCCCACTTCATGATGTCCTGGGAAGCCTGTTCCTGGTTGCCCTTCTTCGCGTGGGCCGTTCCCCGCTTGATGTAGTAGTCCTTGTTGTCCGGCTCGATCTCGATGAGCTGGTCGAAGGCGTCGATGCAGCCGTCGTAGTCGCTGGTGTACAGGCAGCTCAGCCCGACCACGTAGAGGGCTTTCAGCCAGATCGGGTCCGTCTCGTCGTCGATCTGGTCCATGACCGTCTTGAGCGCCTGCGTCGCGGGACCGTAGTCGTCGTTGTTGTAGAACTCGATCCCGATGTTGTAGAGCTCTGCAATCTTCTCCGGCGCGATCTCGGTCGCCTTCGTTACGTGCTCGAGCGCGGTCTCGTTATCGCCCTCCGCGAACGCGAAGTCCGCAAGTTGCAGATGGGCGGCGGCACGATCCTCGGACTCGACCTGCGATCCCTCCGCCACGAGCGCGTTCAGGATTCCCCGCAGCTTTTCGGTTACATCGGCGATGGCCACGGTGTCCCGCGCGTCCGCGCTCCGGAGTTCCTTGAGCTTCAGGTTGAGCGCGTCCCAGTAGTAGAGCGGCGCCTGCTCGTGTTCGGGATCCAGCGACAACGCCGTCTCGAACGAAGCCAACGCCGCGTCGAGGTCGTCGCGTTGCGTCTCCGTGAAACCGCGGTTCAGGTATGCGTCGATCTTCTCAGGGTAGATCTTCGTCGCGATGTCGAACTCGGCGTAGGCTTCCTCGTACTCTTCCGCCTTCACGAGCTCGAGGCCGCGGTTGAAATGAGTCTGGTAGTAGAAGAGAGCCTGCTTGTCGGCCAAGTCCGCGTGCTTGCGCGTGTTCTTGTCGTCCGAGTCCTTGCGCTCGATCAGCCAATGGAAGGACGTCCAGGCGTCCTCCCACTGACCGGTCTCGGCCATGCACCACGCGGCATAGAACCGAGCCTCAGGATCATCCGGATACTTCTCGACCGCCGCCTGGCAGTGTTTCAGCCCCTGCTCGAAGTCGCCTGTCGTCTTGGTGTAGTACTTGCAATTCGCGAGTGGATCACTCTGCGCGAAGACGGCGGTAGCGATGGCACCCGCGGAAAGTGCCGTCATGAGCGCCGCCAGCAAGCCAGTGCGTTTCACGATCATGGTCTCTCCTCCGGGGGACGGACCCGGCAGGCCGGAACTCGGGGAGCGCCGCAAGCACCTTAGTCACGAGGCCGAAGACGCGTCAAGGAGGGGATTCACGCGGGTTACAACCGTTTCAACCCCCATACGGGGGATCGAGTTCCGGGCCGAACCCCGCGTGGGGTCAGAGCATGTCCAGGGGATCGGTGTCGACGATCACCTCCACGTCGGGGTGTCCCGTCAGCGGCTCCAGCGCGCGCGCGGCCGCGGCGCGCACATCTTCTCGAAGTTCGCCCTTGATGAGCAAACGTAGCCGATGCTTGCCGCGAAGCTGCGCGAGAGGAGCAGGGGCAGGCCCGAGTACCTCGATCCATCGAGAACCGTCGAGCACGGCTTCGGCCACCCGGTCTCGCACGATCGTCGCGGCGCTCTCGACGCGTGACAGGTCCGGTCCGCGCACGAGCACGGACGCGAGGCGCGCAAACGGCGGGTAGCGCATATCCTTGCGCTGCACGATCTCCGTTTCCCGGAACGCCATATCGTCGTGCTGCGCAGCCGTTTTCAGGCACGTGTGCTCCGGGCAGCGGGTCTGGACGAGTACGTCGCCACCGAGCTCGCTCCGTCCGGCACGCCCCGCGACCTGGGCGAGCAACTGGAACGTGCGTTCCGACGCCCGATAGTCGGGCAGATGAAGGCCGATGTCCGCGTTGACGACTCCGACCAACGTCACGCGCGGGAAGTCGAGACCCTTGGCGACCATCTGCGTGCCGAGCAACACATCGATTTCTCCGTCGAGGAATCGGCCGAGGATGTCCTCGTGCGCGCCGGGCCGGCGGACTGCGTCCGAGTCGAGGCGCGCGAGACGCACGTCCGGGAACTGGCGGCGCAGTTCCTCCTCCACGCGCTGGGTTCCCGTGCCACGGAGGTAGAGCCTTCGTGCCCGGCAGACGGGGCAGGCCTCTGGCATCGGCGTGACGTGGTCGCAATAATGACATCGAACGCTTTCGTCGACCCGGTGATACGTGAGAGTCACGGCGCACTGACCGCAACGGATGGCGTCGCCGCACGCCCCGCACTGCACGAACGGACTGAAGCCTCGACGGTTCAGGAACAGAATGATCTGCTCCTTCTTGCGGAGCCGATCCCCGACGGCCTCCAGAAGCTCGTTCGAGAAGATGCCCTTGGTACCGCGGAGGTCGACGAGCTGTACGGCCGGGAGCGGAAGGTCGGAGACGCGGTCCGGCAGCCGGAGGATTTCGAGCTCGCCGGCGGTTCCGCGCGCGTGCGTCTCGATGTCGGGCGTGGCCGAGCCCATCACGACGACGCCTTCCTCCAGGCGGGCCCGCTCGATCGCCACGTCGCGGGCCTGGTAACGCGGCGTCTCCTCTTGTTTGTAGGCGCCGTCGTGTTCTTCGTCGAGGACGATGACTCCGACGCTCGGCAACGGCGTGAAGACGGCGGAACGCGGGCCGAGCACCACGTCGTAGTCGCCGCGGCGCGCGCCGTGCCAGATGCGCCGCCGCTCGGCGTCGGACAGACGTGAGTGGAAGACGGCCGCGCGGCCCCCGAACCGCCCACGGACCCGGGACACCGTCTGCGGCGTCAACGTGATCTCGGGGACGAGGAGGATCGACTGCCGGCCAAGGCGACGAGCTTCCGCCATCGCGCGAAGGTAGACCTCGGTCTTGCCGCTGCCGGTGACCCCGTGCAGCAGGAAGACGCGGTGACTCTTCGACCGCACGGCTTCCGCGATCGCGTCGACCGCGGTGCGTTGCGCCGGGTTCAGGTCCGGCTCCGGCACCCGGACGTGTCGTTCCACGTCGCGTCCCTCCCAGAGCTCCGTCGTCACCGTGGCGAGTCCCTTTTCGACGAGGCGGGGCACGGCGCCGCGCGAGCCCGCGAGCGAGGCGGCGAGATCACGTAGCGGGATCTCGCCACCGGCCTCGCGGAGCATTTCCACGCAACGGGCCTGGAGCGGGGCGCGGGCGACCGCGGTCAGCGCCGGTTCCTCGGCCACGACGACGCCTCGGGCCGGCGGACCGGGATCGGAGCGCGGCGGATCGGACGGCGCCAGGGCCGCGTCCGTCAAGCGCACGATCTTGATGCGGGGCAGACCGGTCGGCGTCCGGCCGACGACCCGTTCCGAGAGGCGCAGGCGCCCCGCGCGGACGAGCCGCTGCATCTCGCGTTGGACGTCGGCGACCCGCATCCCGAGCTTTTTTGCGAGCTTGGGAAGCGACAGCTCCTCCGCCTCGCCCACCGTCGTGAGGATCCGATCCTCCAGGGTCTCGATCGTCTGGGCACCGAAGAGATCCCCGGCCCGGGGGGCGCCGAGGGAGAGGATCTTCTCGCGGCGCGGCGGGGCGTGTCCGGGCAACGCGGCGCGGAGGGCCTCACCCCACGAGCAGAGCGTTCGGTCGGCGATCCAGCTCGTGAGCGCGAGCAGCGACTCGTCGACCAGCGGCTCCGGATCCACGATCGAGTGCACTTCTTTGAGCTCGGCGGGGGCGTCGGGCGGGTCGAAGCCGACGACGAATCCGGTGAGCAATCGTGACCCGAACGGCACATTCACGCGGCAACCGCGCTGCAACTGCGCGCGCAGCGGGCGCGGAATCCGGTAGGCGAACGTCTTTCGGACCGGAACGGGCAGCGCCACGTCGGCGACGGCGGAGGTGGAACGAACGGAGGCGGCTGGTTCGACGGGCGGCGGCATCATCGGAACATAGCGGCGCCCCCTTGGCGCCGGCAACCGATCTGGTTCGTATTGGAGAAACCGTCGATTGAGCGTACCCTGCGCGTTTCGATCCCGATGCCCGGCCCGACCGGATCAACGAGGAGCCCATGCGCGACCCGTTCCGACCTCTCGCGCTCCTTCTGGCAGTGACACTCTTCGCCGCGGCCCCTTCCGTCGCGCAGACGGAGACCACCTCGTCCGGCGGCGAGGAGGCCGACGCCCGAATCGAGGACCTCGAGACCTCGGCGAATGCGCGGCTCGAAGAGATCGAAGATCTGAAACAAAGGCTCCGTGAGCAAGAAGACCGGATCGCGACCCGCGACTCCCTGATTTCCGAACAGCGTCAGCGAATCGAGGAGTTGCAGCGCGCCGTGAAGGAGCAGGAAGACCGGCTCGCCGAATCCGATTCCGTCGCCGCCGAGACGATGCAGCACATGGACGAGCTCAACGGCCTCGTCCTCGATCTCACGAACCGGCTGCTCGTCCTCGAAGACGCCGCCCCCATGGATTCGCTCAGCCAGGTCTTGATCGACCGGATGGCCCGACTCGAGGCCTCCGTGGAGGAGATCCCCGAGATCCCGCCGGATGTCGTGTCCGCGGGAAATTTCCCGGGCTCGTTCCAGATCCCGGGTACTGGCGCGGCGCTCAAGATCGGGGGCTGGGTCCGGCTCAGTTCCGTCGTAACGTTCGACCCGCTCGGATCGGAGGACCGCTTCATCTGCGCGGAGATCCCGGTGGGAGCGGAGGACACGCAGATCGGCACCCGCACCAGCCTGTCCGCGCAGACGAGCCGGTTCAACTTCGACGTTCGATCGCCGACCGAGGTCGGCCAAATGCGGGCGTTCATCGAAGGCGATTTCGCCGGGGTCGGCTCGACCCTGCGCCTGCGTCACGCGTACGGGCAGTACCGCAGGATCATCGCCGGGCAAACGTGGTCCACCCTCGTGGACCTCAAGGCCTCCCCGGCGGAGCTCGACTTCGAGGGATTGAACGCCCGCATCCAGTTCCGGCAGTCGCAGATCCGCTGGTTCGACGGGATCGGCGACCACCTCGACGTCGCCATCGCCGCAGAGGACGCAGAACCCGATCTCACCGGCGCGGAGGGGATCAGTTACCTCCCGGATTTCACGGGTCGTCTCGTCTGGGCGCGTGATCCGAACCACGTCCAGGTGGGCGCGGTTCTGCGTCAGCTGCGGACCGAGCCGGAGCCGGGGCGGACGGCGAGCGCCTCGGGGTGGGCAGTCTCTCTCAGCAGCAAGGTCGTCGTGCCCGCGCTCGACGAGCGCGACGATCTGACGCTCGCCCTCACGGTGGGCGAGGGCATCGGGCGCTACATTACCGATCTCCGGTCGGAGGGTGGCCAGGACGCCGTCTACGACTCCACGTCCCAGGAACTGCATCCGCTTCCCGCCCTCAGCGCGTACGGCGCCGTCCACCACTACTGGTGGGGCAACCTCCACAGCACCCTCCTCTACGGCTTCGTCACCGTGGACAATCTCGAAATCCAGCCGGATGACGCGTACCACCAGACCCAGCGCGTCACCGCCAACATGATCTACACGCCCATTCAGCGCATGGATCTCGGCGTGGAGTACATCTACGGAACACGGCGGAACAAGAACGACGACCGGGGAAGCGCGAGACAGCTCCAGATCGCCGGCACGTTTCGCTTCTGAACGCGACCCGACGCTCGACAGCGGTGCCCGTCGCGCGGCATCCTGGGAATCGGGGGCGCCATGGCGAAGACCGGATCCGACCTCGAGCGACGAGCGGCCGAGCGCATCGCTCTCCTCATGGCGGTCACCGAGGGTACGCCCGACGCGTTGTTCGCGAAGGACCTCGAGGGTCGCTACCTGATGATCAACTCGGTCGGCGCCGACTTCGTCGGCACGCCGATCGACGAGGTCCTCGGAAAGACGGACTTCGAGGTGTTCCCTCGCGAGACTGCGGAGCGGATCACGGGGCAGGATCGGGAAACGGTCCGCGACGGCCGAACACAAACCTACGAGACCGCCGCCAAGAACCCCCAGGGCCAGGCCCGCATCTATCTCACCCACAAGAGTCCGTGGCGTGACGATCGAGGCGAGGTCATCGGCGTCATCGGGGTCTCACGAGACATCACCGAGCAACGATCCGCCGAGACCGCACTGCGCGCGTCCGAGGCCGAACATCGCGCCCTCGCCGAGAAGCTCGCGAAGTCGGAGGCCCTCTGGCGGTCGATCGCCGAGAACCCGTTCGACTTCGTGGTCAAGGTGGACCGTGATCACCGCTTCACGTTCGTCAACCACCTGGCGCCCGGACTTCGCAAGGAAGA
>JALGZO010000581.1 GCA_025774865.1 bacterium
ATCAAGCGGATCTATCTCTTCGAGGAGATCGCGGACGAGTTCACCGACAAGCTACTCGGCAAGGTCGCGAAGCTCACCGTCGGACCGGGCACGGAAGACGGAGTCCGGCTGGGCCCCCTTCACTCCGCGGCCCAGCGAACGGAAATCGAAGAGCAAGTCGAAGACGCCGTCGCGAAGGGCGCGGAGATCCTCGCGGGCGGGGAGCGCCCGGACGGGGACAAGTACGCGACCGGACACTTCTACCGACCGACGGTGCTCGCCGGCGTCTCTCCCGAGGCGCGGATGTATCGAGAAGAGGTGTTCGGTCCGGCTCTGCCTCTCTACCGGGTGAGCAACTTCGACGAAGCTCTCGAGCGCGCCAACGACTCGATCTTTGGACTCGGTTCCTCGATCTGGACCCGAGATCTCGACGCCGCTACGCGTGCCGCCGAAAGGCTCGAGGCGGGCTACACTTGGATCAACTCGATCACCAAGATCTATGACGAGCTGCCGTTCGGCGGCTTCAAGCAGTCGGGACTCGGACACGAGCACGGGATCGAGGCGCTCGAGTGCTACCAGCAATCGAAGTCGGTGGTCGTCGCCGCGGGCTGAGATTCCAGGCGCCGACCGCAGGGCCGGCCCCGGAATCTAGGGTTCCTGGCTCTTTCTTCGGCAAAAGCCGCCCCCCGCGAACATCCCTGACTCCTGGCTAAAACCCCCCCGGTGCCGCACCGGAGATTCCCGAAAGAATTTCCTCAAATACGCCCCTCGACCTGTCGAACGGGGAAGCGATGCATCTCCCCGGCCAGCCGCTTCGGGGATCAAGGAGGAAAGAATGTTTCGGTCCATTGTTCTGATTCTGGCTGTGACGCTGCTCGCCATGCCCGTGCTCGCGGGCGACCTGCAGGCCGGCGTGAAGGGTGGCGTCAATCTTTCCAACACGCGTACCGACATCGATGGTGCCGCCGACACGAAGTCCCGCACGGGAATGTCGATCGGCGGGTTCGTGGGCGTTCCCGTGAACGAGATGTTCTCCATTCAGCCGGAGGCTCTCTTCTCGATGAAGGGCTCCAAGGATGACGCGGACCCCGAGGAGACCCTCAAGCTCAACTACATCGAGATCCCGGTCCTGGCGAAGGTCTCTCTGCTTCCGGAAGCGCCGGCCCATCCGTCG
The DNA here is from genome assembly GCA_025774865.1 of bacterium. Classification (GTDB taxonomy): domain Bacteria; phylum ARS69; class ARS69; order ARS69; family ARS69; genus JALGZO01. The sequence continues at coordinate 1,154 of JALGZO010000581.1, forward strand.
CTCTTCCTCGGCCCGGCCCTCGGCATCAACATTTCCGCCGAGACGCAGGTTCAGGATGCGGACGCAGTCGACGTCAAGGACGCCGTCAAGACCACTGACTTCGGTCTCGTGTTCGGCGGCGGCCTCGACATGCCCGTGGGTGCCGGCACCCAGAGCATCGGCCTGGACGTCCGCTACACGCTGGGCCTGAGTTCGTGGGTCGACGCCGACCCGGACCCCGGTTTCAGCATCAAGAACGGTGCCCTCTCGCTGATGGGGACGTTCCGCTTCCTCTAGGCGGTTCCTTCCATCGAGAGTCTCGAGCCCGGGAGCGAAATCCGCTCCCGGGCTCTTTTTTTGCAAAAATCTGCGACAAAGCAATTTGCGTCGACTTCATCCTATCCTGGATGAACTGCGTCCTCTCACCGAGAATCGGACAGAATTCGCGAATTCTGCTGCTTTCAGCTCAGCATCCGAAAGATTTTCGCCTTTACAGGACCCGAGGGTTCAGATAAATCTGCCCGGCGCGGGTGAAGAGTAGCCCGTGCACCTCGGAGGCCATGGCTCCGCGGAGGCGCCCGACCGCGCGGCGGGCGCCGTCCAGGCGCGACAGGAGCTCCATGGCCGGGGTGGTGTGGGTGCGTGGATCCGATTCCTCGCCCCCGTCAGACCGAGGCGAGGTCTGGGTTCTCGGATGGGCCGGGGGCCAACGGACTCAGGATGAAGGAGCAGATCAATGAAACGGACCATGCTGGCCCTGCTTCTCACCACCTTCGTGGTGATGCTGGCGGTGCCTTCGACCAGCCTGGCCGGGGTCGCTCGAGTTCGGGCCCTGGCGGGCGGAGACGCTCGGCTTCTGCCGAATGACGACGGGACCATCCAGCCCTTCCCCAACCGGCTGAACGAGCACCAGCGGATCGTGATCCACAACATCAGCCCCAACGGGCATCCGGACTACGATCTCTCCTCGGATCCATTCATGGACTTCGAGGATGCGGAATCGTGGCTGGAGGCAAGCTGGGAGGCGATGGGTGGCACGGCCCAGGTCGGGCTGAACCGCCCCACCTCGTCGAGCTTTCAGCAGGCCTTTGTGGCCGGTCCTGACGAGGGAGCCCGGAGCATGATCGACCTGGGCTACGCGAACGACAGCTGGGGCGCGATCGGCAACTTCGGAATCAACTCGCTCGAGGGTAGATCCCCCAACTGGTTTTTCGAGGGGACGTTCGGAACGGAGATCGGCACGGGACAGGAGCTGGCGGCCTTTTTCGGGTTCAACGAGCTCTCGGGAGCGGGCAAGACCTTCGACATCGGCGTGAACGGCCGGAAGCAGCGAGACGGCGGGTTCTTCAACCATGGCGTCACTACCATCGCGTACGCGAACGCGAACCCGGATGTCGGGGACTCCCAGAACGCTTTCGTCATCGACGCGACCGGACTTCACTACGGAGAAGGTCAGTTCGCGAGCGGGCTGACGACGCTCGTGGGCGTCGGGATCTCGTACGAGAACGTGAGCGGAGGCGGTGTCAGTCAGAACTTCGTCGGGTTCCCCAACGTGACGGCCGGCGCCGAGTACGAGGTGGTCTCGTGGCTCGACATCTCGGGCAACGTGACCCGGGACTTCCTCATCGCGTTCGGGGACGCCGGCGACGCGGCCTTCACGGGCTCGGCCACGGCCACCATGGGGGCGAACGCGCACTGGGGTCAGTTCCGGCTGGAGGCGGTCGTGATCAACTCGTTCTTCGAGGACGGTCCCGACTTCATCGGTGGCAGCGGCGACGGCATCTCGAGCTTCATCTCCGCCAGCTACTGGCTCAACTGAGGAACTCGGCTCCGGAACCGACCGGAGCATTTTGCCTAAAGGCCCCCCGCTCCGGCGGGGGGCCTTTTTCGTGACCCGAAGGGCCGGCGAGCCGGTCAGAACACGAAGCCGGCTCCCACGCGAAGCGGGTCCGCCGTGGCGCCTCCCGTGTCGGGACTCTCGAGCGTGAGATCCGCCTTCACGACCACGGAGGGATCCGGCTTCCATTCCAGTCCGAACGTGACGAGGCTCCCGTTCAGGCTCTCGTCGCGGGCAAAACCGTCTGGCACGACCCGCTGTAGCTCCAGGGTCTCCCAACGGGCCCAGGGGGCCAGAGACATCCCCCCGGGCAATCCGAGGAGCCCAGCGGCGTCCCAGGCGACCTCGAGGTACCATCCGAGCTGGCTCTCGGGGATCGCCGGGCTGGCGCCTCCCGAGATCTCCCCCGCCCCTTCGATCGAGGTCCCGGCGACGAGTGCTCGCCCGGTCCATCCGCCGTGGCGCAGCTCCAGGTGACCCTCGGCGAGCGTCGTGGTGACCTTCGTCTCCATCCCATCGAAGGTCCGCCCCTGGTCCGCCCCGCCGGCGAACACCGAGCCTCCCACCGAGACTGGGGCGGCCGCCTGAACGTCGACGGCCAGGACGCCGGCGACGTCCTCCCACCGGGCCCGGTTGCCCTTCTGGCGGCCACCCCGTACGCCAGTCTCGTCGAAGCCTGCCGCGTCGAGCCCGTTGACGACGTACAGCTTGTAGGAGACTCGATCGTCGAGCGCGCCGTGCAGGCCCGCGCCGAGCTCGCGCCACGTCGTCGGGATGAGAACCCGCTCGACCACGGGCCGGAAGTTGCCGCGATAGAACGGCGGCTCGTGCATCTCGTTCACGAAACCCATCGGAACGAGGAGATTGCCCGCCCGGACGTTGACCTCGTTCCGGATCAGAAAATCGAGGTAGCTGAACTCGACCGAAACGGACCCCGCCCGGCCGTCCTGATTCGCGGAGGTGGTCGCGTGCTCGAACTCGATCTCCGTATTCATGAGGACCCGAGCGGAGAACTTGTAGCCGACGTACGTGATGAACCGCAGGAAATCGGCCGTACGGACCGATTCGGCGCCCCCCGTCGGGGCGGCGAGGTAGAACTCCCCGTACCCGCCGAGCGACAGACCCGACGTCTTGGAATAGACCTTGCTGGCGGCCGGCCCGAGGCCTCCGAAGCTCTCCAGCTCCGCATCCGACTCGGGGATCGCGATCTGCTCCTTCAGCCGGCGCACTTCCTCCGCCAGCACGTCCACTCGGTCCTCCAGCGGATCGGCGCCCGCGCTCGAGGCCAGCACCGCGGCCCCGATCAGGGTGACCAACTCTCTCATTCGATTCCTCCTCGTGGGGTCGGGCCAGGCCCGGGCGTGGTGACCACCCAAGATACCTGCGGTTTCGCTCGCTGTAAAGCAAGCTAAACACTATTGAGTGAGGTGTCCACGCGGTCGCTGCGATCCCGCGAGAGGCTCGAGCTCCGTCCGAGGAGCGTCAGAACTTCGTGCTCCTTTCTTGCGCCCGTGGCGTCTGGTACGATACCGAGGCGATCGTCCCGGCGGCTTGCGCCGCCCTTCTTGCTGTCCCGCGCTGCTACCGTCTCCGTCGGGAGGAATTTCATGCCTCGCTTCGCCCTTGCGTGCGGCTTCGCCCTGCTGACCTTCGTCCTCCTCGCTTCGCCCGTCTCAGCGCAGATGACGACAGAGAGGGTGGCCTCCGGCCTGAACGACCCGGTCTACGTGACCGCCCCCGCGGGCGACACCGAGCGGCTGTTCATCGTGGAGCAGCCGGGCCGGATCAAGATCCTCAAGGGCGGCACCGTGCTGGCGCGCCCATTCCTCGACATCACGAGCCGCGTCAACAACCAGTTCAACGAGCAAGGGCTCTTGGGGCTGGCTTTCCATCCCGCCTACGACACGAACGGCTTTTTCTACGTGTACTACATCGGAAGCAGCGGCGCGGGGATCTCACGGATTCGCCGGTTCAGCGTGAGCGCGGATCCGGATTCCGCGGTGGAGAGCTCGATCTTCACGATCATGAACGTCACCCAACCCTTCACGAACCACAACGGCGGACACATCGAGTTCGGCCCCGACGGTTTGATGTACGTCGGTCTCGGTGACGGCGGCAGCGGGAACGATCCGCTGAACAACGGTCAGAATCCTCTGACGCTCCTCGCCAAAATGCTCCGCATCGACGTCGACGGCGACGATTTCCCCGGCGACGCCGGCAGGAACTACGCGATCCCGACCGACAACCCGTACGTCGGGAACGCCGGCGTCCTCGACGAGATCTGGGCGCTCGGGATGCGGAACCCCTACCGCTGGAGCTTCGACGCGGCCAACGGTGACCTCTACATCGCCGACGTCGGCCAGGAGTGCTGGGAAGAGATCGACTATCAGCCGGCGGCGAGCTCCGGTGGCGAGAACTACGGATGGAAGATCACCGAGGGGACACACTGCTTCAACAACCCGTTCAACTGCAACGAGCCGGACACGTGCAGCGCCGGTCTCGTCGATCCCATCCGCGAGTACAATCACGGCACCGACGGTTTCTCCTGTTCCGTCACCGGCGGCTACGTGTACCGGGGAAGCGCTATCCCGAACATGCAGGGTCACTACTTCTACGCCGACTTCTGCAGCGACCAGATCT
>JALGZO010000582.1 GCA_025774865.1 bacterium
GGTCGAGCTGCACTTGGGTGAGGAACAGACCATTGCGGCTCTCGAAGAAGGCGTCGTGGGTATGCGGGTCGGCGGCCACCGCCGCCTCATTGCGCCCTCCGATCTCGCCTACGGGCCCACCGGTCACGGCGACACCGTGCCACCCTACGCCACGCTGATCCTCGACGTGGAGCTCGTCTCCGTGGGTTGATCGAGGGCGAGCCCGATCCCTGTGAACATCGCGCACAGCGGCCGCCTCGGAGTCTCTCCCCGTCCGGCGACGGGCCGTCGCGGCAGCCACCGGGCCAGCCGACGCGAAATACCGCGAGCTTCGGCCAAAGGTGTGAACGTTTGACTCAGCAGCGTATCGTTGCTAGGGTGTCTGGGCGTTCCCGGATGTCCGACTTCGCTCCCCCCACCGGGACTCGCGCCTTCGATGGTGTGGCCGTCCTCCACTTCGAAGGGAGCCTCTCTCAGGTGAGCTCGATGGCGGTTGCTTCGTTCCCCAGTCAATCCGCCAGCTTGTTGGCCCCAGTGCGTATTCCGGAAGGACGGGGGCCCCATTCGCCGACATCCCTGGAGAGATCACACCCATTGTCAAGACACCTGGATTGTCGAATTCCCATCAAGAAAGGCGGCTGCTCGGATGCACCGGAGTAGAACGTTCAAGTTCGTCCTTCTTTTCGTCGTCTTCATCGGATCGTCGTTTCTCGCGGCCCCTGTCGCGTGGGCTGACGACGACCTCATCGCCGACACCGGCGAGCCCACCGATCCCGAACGCGCTCGCGGCTTCGTCGACCGGTTTCTGGAAGATCGCGACGGATTCAAGGACGTTTCGATCAGATCCCTGTGGCAGTACCTGCGGACGCTCAGACTCATCAGCCCCTGGAGAGCCGATTCATGATCTCGAGGCTTCGCGATCTGCCGGTCTCCGACCGGTATAATCGAGCGGAGCTGCATTTCCACCGGGGCATGTATGCCCTCGCGCGCCAGGAATTCGACACGCTTCTTGCCGCGGGGGATGACGAACCAGTCCCGTGGAAGGCAGAGGTCAGCTGGCACCTCGCGGTGTGTTGCGCCGCCCTCGGCAAGTGCGACGACGCCGATGACGCGGTCGAGCGAGCGCTGGAGATTCCCGGAATCTCCCGCACGTATGTCGCGAGACTACAGGCGGTCCAGGGCTTCAGCGCTCTTTCCCGTGGTGAATACGCCCTGGCGCGGGAAATCTGCCAGCGCACGACCCGGACCCTCCGCGACATCGGCGACCATGCGGGACTGACATCTTCGCTGCGCTGGCTCGCCCTCACCCACCTGCGGCTCGGAGAACTCGAGCCCGCGTTCGAGTGTGGGTACTGCGCGCTCGCAGAGGCCCGACATGCGGGTGTCGAGGCGGAGTCGGGTCACGCCCACGCCTTGCTCTGCGTCGCGTTCATTCAGAACGGCCAGTACGACGCCGCGAAGCGTCACGGCCGGGAAGCGCTCGACATCGCGACCCGCCTCGGCCATCAATCGGGCGTCGTCCGAAACAACATCCAGCTTTCCATCGCGTGCCGGCTCTCGGGTGAGCTGGAGGCGGCGGCCAAGCACGCGCTGCGAGCGCTCGCGGGGGCGGAAGAGTCCGACGCTCCGATGCTCGCCATCAGTGCGAGACTGGCGGGGGGGCGCGCGCTACGCGAGACCGGCCGTCACGACGCGGCTCGCGAGCTCGTGCAGGGCGCGTTGAAGATCGCGGAGTCGAGTGAACGCTCACGCGACTACGTTCTCGTGCTGGAAGATCTCGGGGACCTGGACATGGCGGCGGGCAACGTCCGCGCCGCGGTGGAGAAGTTCCGCACCGCGTATCGCCGCGCCGAGACCATCGCGGCGGAAGGCGATCTCATCGCCGAGCTCGGCTGGCGAATCGGAGCGACGCTCCTCGAGCTGGGCGACCGCGAGGGGGCGATCGCGTGGATCGAACGAAGTCTCACGGTGTCGGAAAAGGCCGGTGAGCGAAAAGAGAAGGCCCTGGCATTCCGGGCCCGCGCCCGGTGGCGCGCTCGGTCCGGACAGCTAGAGTCGGCCCGGGTGGACCTCGACGAGAGTCTGAGGATACTCGCGTCGCTGAACGTGCCGTACGAGCTCGCGCGGACGCACGTCGCGTTCGACCTCGTGCTTTCCGAGTCGGGGTCCGACTCGGCCAAGGTTCGTGCGGAGCGGCGGGAGCACCTGAGCGTCGCGCGCCGGATCTTCGAGCAGATCGGGGCGGCTCACGATCTCGCCGTGACCGAGGAGGCCGAGATTCGCCTGACCTCCGAAGGCGGAGAGCCTCCCAGTCCTCGCCGCTCGCGAGGGAGCCGGGGGCAGCAGAGCCTCGAGGCGAAGTGGGCCTCGCCCGCTTTCCGGGCGACGCTCGAGGAGTGCCGAAAGCTCGGCCCGACGAGCCTACCCCTTCTGCTCGTCGGGGAGACCGGTACGGGCAAGACGCTGCTCGCCGACGCTCTGCACCACCTCGGCCGACGCGAGCAGGGGGATTTCTTCCCGGTGAACTGCGCGGCGCTGCCGGAGCACTTGCAGGAATCCGAGCTCTTCGGGCACCGGAAAGGTGCGTTCACCGGAGCCGAACGCGAGCACTCCGGGATTCTTCGCGAAGCGGGTCGCGGCACGGTGTTTCTCGACGAGATCGACAAGAGTTCCCTCGAGTTCCAGGCGAAGCTCCTGGACGTTCTCGATGTCCGCGAAGTGCGGCCGGTCGGTTCGACGCGTCGGGTTCCGGTGGAGGCGCGGATCATCTGCGCCACGAATCGTGACCTGTTCGCGCTCGTGGAAGAAGGAAAGTTCCTCGAGGATCTGCACCATCGGTTGATGTGCGGGATCATCACGGTGCCGGCGCTTCGCGAACGCATCGAAGATCTGAGCTTGCTCTGTGGCGCTCTACTGGAGGAGATCGCCAAGTTGGAGAACGTGGAGTCGGTCACGATCGCCGACGATGCCTGGAGGGTGCTCCGTTCCCACGCCTGGCCCGGCAACGTGCGTGAGCTCAAGGCTCTTCTGCACCGCGCGGTGGCGCTGAACCGCGGCAAGGTCCTCGATGCCGCCGCCGTGCGGGCGAGCGCACCGCTCGGGTCCACTCTCCAAGGATCGCGATCGACAAGGGCGTCCGTCGAAGCCGACATGGACCTCGCCAGGAGAATGGCGCACCTGGAGAGAGAAGAGATTCGTCGGGCGCTCGTGGAGGCCGGCGGGGTTCGCCGGAAGGCGGCCGAGATCCTGGGCGTCTCGTACCGCGGGCTCGGAAAGAAGATGGTTCGCCTCGGCCTCGCCGACCGCGAGCGCAAGCGACCGGTCTGACGACCCGACCCCATCACACCCGTACGTTTCGCTACGCCACTCCGGGCGGCGCCCGCGAGGTTGCGGTTCTCGCGTGGCCAGCGGTCGTGAACATGCTCTCGTTCACGCTGATGGGGACGGCCGACACGTTCTTCGTCGGTCGGCTCGGCACCGTCGAGCAGGGAGCGGTGGGCTTTTGCGGAACCGTTCTCTGGGCGGTCATGTGCTTCTTCATCGGGACGCTGGAGATCGTCCAGACGTTCGTGGCGCAGCACATCGGAGCCGGCAACCCGCGACGGGCCGCGCGTTGGGGAACGACGGGCTATCATGTGGCGCTCGCCTTCTCGATCCTGCCCTTGCCGCTGGCGTTCGCCGGCGCTTCGATCTTCGAGCAGTTCGGGATCGCGGACGAAATGATCCCGTTTGCCGACATCTACTTCCAGATCCGCATCTTCGGGACGTCGCTCTTCTTCCTGTCCCGAGTCGCCGATTGTTACTTTCGCGGCGTCGGCGATACCGTCACGCCGATGGTCGTCACGATCGTCGCGAACGCCGTCAACATCGTTCTCGATCCTCTTCTCATCTTCGGTTGGGATCCGCTCGGAATCCCGGCGATGGGCGTGGCTGGCGCCGCGTGGGCCACGGTCATCGGAACCGCGGTGCATGTGGCGGTCTACTGGGGAATTCTGCACCGACGAGGTCGGGCGGGGCGCCACGTTCCGCGGTACCGATCACGGACCCGCACCGAGGACGTGAAGGAGCTCCTCCGCATCGGCGCGCCGTCGGGTCTGCACTGGCTCCTGGACCTCGGAGCATGGACGATGTTCACGATTGCCGTCGCGCGTCTCGACGCAGTGCAGTCGGCGGCGAACATCATCGGCATCACGCTGATCCGCGCATCGTTCATGCCGGGCTACGGGATCAGTACGGCGGCCCAAACTCTCGTAGGGCAGTATCTCGGAGCCCGCGACGTGAGCTCGGCGAGGCGCTCCGGCTGGACGAGTGTGTGGATCACGTGCGCGTACATGGGCGCGGTCGGCGGGCTCTTCTACGCATTTCGTTATCAGCTCGTGGGCTTGTTCACCGACGATCCGGCGGTGATCGAGGTGGGCGTCCGGCTGATGGTGTGGGCGGCTCTGTTCCAGCTCGGCGACGGCGTGCAGGTGGTGCTCGCGGGCGCTCTCCGCGGGGCGGGTGATACGCGGTACGTGATGGTCATCGGGCTGGCGGGTGCCTGGTTCGTGTTCGCGCCGCTGACGTTCTACTTGATGCTGGTGCACGACCTCGGGGCGGAGGGAGGCTGGATTTCGGTGAATGCATGGGTGATCGTACTGTCCGTGCTGCTCGTGGCTCGCTTCCGCAGCGACGTCTGGACCCGGGGTGGAATCAACCTCGAGCCGCGGCCAGTCCCGGAGGCGGAGGTCACGTGACCGCGACCGCCGTTGAGCGTTTTCGCGTGTGCGGCTATTCTCGCTTCTCATGACGCCGAGCACGCTCATCGAATATCTCGTCCACCACGGCGAGACCCGTGCGGACGGCCTCTACGCCCGCTACCTCTTCTCGGATCGCACTCCCGTGGAGGTGACCTTCGGACAGAACCTGGCGCGAACGCGCCGGTTTGCCGCCGGTTATTCCGCCCACGGAATACGGAAGGGAGACATCGTGCTCGTGATCCTCGAGCATCATGAGGATCTGATGCCGGCCTACCTGGGGGCCACATGGCTTGGCGCGATTCCCACGTTTCTCCCACACCCGAATCCGAAAACGAACCTCGAGCGGTACTACCTCAACCTCGAGACGCTGACGGCGTCGTCGGTGGTGGCCGCGATCCTGGCTCGCCCCGCGGTGCGGGAAATGCTGGCGCGAAAGCTTCCCGAGGGGAGCAGGCCCGCTCTTCTCGACGTGGATGAGGTCACCTCGCACGGGCTCTCCCCCGCGCCGTCGCCGCACTCTCCCGAGGACGTTGCTCTCATCCAGTACTCGTCCGGCAGTACCGGGCTCCAGAAGGGCGCAGTTCTCTCCCATCGCGCGATCCTCGCCGAGATCGCGGGGGTCGGTGAGTTCTTCGACATCGGCCAAGACGACCGTCTTCTCAGCTGGGTGCCGCTCTACCATGACTGGGGCCTCGTTTGCGTCGCCCTCCACGCGCTGGCGGACGGCATCGAGTACACGTTGCTGTCGCCGATCGATTGGGTGCGTGATCCCGTCATCGCCTGGAGAGCCGCGAACGACCACCGGTGCACGGTATTCTACCAGCCGAATTTCGCGTTCAACCTGATGACTCGGCGCATCAAGGACGGTGACATGGATGGCGTCGATCT
>JALGZO010000583.1 GCA_025774865.1 bacterium
AGGACCAGGTGGCGATCCCCGCGAATCGCCTGCTCGCCTGGATCTACTCGCGCCGCGGTGAGGACGAGCTCGCAATCCAAACCGAGGAACGCATGCTGGAGCGGTACGCGGCGGTCGGCGACGAGCACCTCGCCTCCGCGCTCCTGAACAAGGCGCACATCCGCTTCAACGAAAAGAACTACGCGGCGGCCGCCACCGCCTACGATGATTTCGTTCGTCGCTTTCCGGAGGGCGAGAACAATCTCCTCGCGCTCTATCAAGCGGCCCTCAGCCACCAGAGACTCGGGCACGACGGGGATGCGATCGATCGGTGGGAGAAGCTCGTCTCCATCGATCCCGCCGCGGAGATCGCCGAGAAGGCGTGGATCCGCACCGGCGACGTCTACTTCCGCGCCGGGCACTACGACGACGCGAAGCGATGCTTCCAGGGTCTGCTCGAGCACTTCTCGGAGAGCTCGGCGGCGGGTCGTGGCGCGCTCCACATCGCCCAGTGCGAGTACAACGCCGGCCGCGACGCCGAAGCGCTCGAGCTCTACTCCGACGTCATGACGCGCTTCCCGGACACGCCCTACGCCCGGGAGGCCGAGCAAGGTCTCGAGGCCGCCCTCTACCGCCTCGGTCAGCGAGAGGACGGCGCGGAGGTGCTGGCCCAGCTCATCGAGCGTTTCCCGAACAGCCCGTTCGCCGCCGACGCGCAGTTCGAGATCGCGATGCGAAGCTACCAGGCCGAGGACTACGCGACCGCGGCCGAGCAGTTTCGCCGGGTCGTGACCCAGTTCACGTCGTACGCAGCCGTCGACCGGGCTCACCACCTGATGGCGGATTGCTACGTGCGAACGGAAGACAAGGACCGGGCGCGCGACGCCTACGAGCAGTTCCTGTTCTTCTTCCCGTCCAGCGAGCTCCGTTCCGCCGTGCAGTTCCAGCTCGGCTCGCTGCGCTTCGAAGATGGCGACTACATGCGCGCCGCCGTGGACTTCACGGCGACGCTCGAGGAAGAGATCTCGACGGAGACCAGACAAGCGGCACTCTACAACCTCGCGCTGTGCCAGATCCTGCTCGAACAGTCGGACGCCGCCGCGGCCACGCTCGAGACCTTCCGGGCCAAGCAGGCTCCGGGTGACCCTCGGGCGACCGACGTGGCCTACCGACTCGGGGATCTCCACGACCGCGCCGGCCGCTTCGAGGAGGCCCTCGGCGAGTACGACAAGGCGCTCGCGTCCGGACCGACGGAGCCGCTCACCGTGGAGCTCCATTACCGGATCGGCTCGTGTCACGACCAGCTCGGTCACGAAGAGAAAGCGATCGAGTTCTACCGGAAGGCGGCGAGGTCCGAGGACCACTCGGACCCCTTCCACGTTTCGGCCGCGGTTCGCCTCGCAGCGCTTCACGAAGCGCGCGGCAACCACGTCGGTGCTCTCGCGGCCTATCGTGACGTCATTCGCAACTCGACGGACCAAGAGCTCGTTGCCGCGGTGAAACAGCGCGTGGAGCAGCTCGAGTCCGTGTCGCAGTAAGCCCCCGGGACCCCAAGGAGCTTCCCCATGGCCGAATTCAACTGGGCGGGAACGATGGGCGCGAGCCCCGTCTTCCTCATTCTCACGGGCTGCAGCATCGTGACGCTGGGCGTCGCGATCGAGCGCCTCTTCTACTACTGGATGCGACGGGGCACCCCGGACGGAGCGCTTGCCAGTGTCCTCGACCTCGTGCGACGCGGTCAGCTCCGCGAGGCCGCGTGGACCTGCCAGGCCACGGTTCATCCGTTCGGCCCCGTCGCGTTGACGCTCTTCGCCGGCGGCAATCCAAAGGATCGGACCACGGAGGAGAGGATCCAGATCGCTCTGAGCGAGCAGAAGCTCTTTCTCGAGAGGAATCTCGGGGTGCTCGGCACGATGGCGGCGGTGGCTCCGTTGATCGGGCTCCTCGGTACGGTGGTCGGCATCATGCGCGCCTTCCACGACATGGCGCAGGTCGGGAACGCCGCGCCGGCGGTCGTCGCGGCCGGCGTGGCCGAAGCGCTCGTGACGACGGCAGCTGGTCTCGTCGTCGCCGTGCCCGCGGTGATGCTCTACAACCACTTCGCCCGTCGCGCCAACACGATGCTCACGGTGGCCGAGAACCAGAGTCGGAGTCTCAGGGCCGCCCTCATCGACACCGGCGTGGAGATTCCGGTCCCCCCGCACGCGGTGCCCGAGACTTCGACCTCGACGCCCGCCCCCGCGCCGTCGACGCCGGGCGCGCAACTCGCCGGAATCAAGAGCTCCCAGCCGGGCCACTCTCCCGCGAAGACCAGGTGAGGAGGAGACATGAGCGCCGAGGAACGCCGATCCGTCGATCGGGGAATCGCGGAGGTCAACATGACGCCGTTGATCGACGTCTCCCTCGTGCTCGTCGTCATGCTCATGCTGACCTCTCCGCTCGCCTTCGAGCAGAACATCTCCGTGCGCCGCGCCGCCCAGTCGGCGCAGGCGGCCGAGGTGACCGAGCCCGTCGAGCGCATCGAGCTCACGATTCTGTCGGACACTGAAGTGCAGGTGAATCGCGACCGGCTACCGCGGGCGGAGCTGTCGTCGGCTCTGGAGGGGCTTCTGAATCAGGAGGTCCCGCCTCAGGTCGTCGTCGCGTGCGAGAACGAAGTGTCGCACGGCACGTTCGTGCAGGTTCTCGATCTTGCGAAGTTCCACGGCGCGAGCGATATCGCCGTGGTGGAGGACCGGTCATGATCCGCCGTCTGGTCGCTCCGAGCCATCTGATCGTGAAGATCAACGTCACGCCGATCATCGACGTCGCCCTCGTTCTCGTGATCATTCTCCTGATCACCGCTCCCATGATGGCGGTAGCGGATTTCGACGTGGATCTTCCCTCCGCGCGCACCAGGAATGTCGATGACGAGGCGCGGGTCAACGTCTCGCTCAGCCGGAACAACGAGCTCGCCGTCGACGGGGTCACGACGCTCCGTCCGGACCTCCCCGCGGCGCTTCGCACCGCGCTCGCCGATCACACCGGAGACGACGTTCTCGTCGTCGTACGCGCTGACGCGAGGATCCGCCACGACGTCGTCCGCTCTCTCCTCGATGACCTGCGGGACGCCGGCGTCGCGCGGCTCGCCATCGCGACGCGGCCGGAGACCGCTCCCCGATGACCGCCTTCCCGGTCTCGCTCGAGCTTCACGGGATCCAATCACGCACCCGACGCCTCGTGAGCGCGAGCGCGGTGATTCACGCCATCCTGGTCTTGTGGATGAGTTTCCTTCCGCCTCCCGCTCCTCCCGTCGAGGGAGTGACCGAGATCACGTGGATCGAGCTGAAGGAGCCCGAGCCGGCGGCACCTCCGCCCGCACCGGAGCCTCGCGCGGCCGCGGCCGAGGAGCCGACTCCGGCCCTGCCGGCGCCGAGCGAGACGAAGAAGCAATTCGTGCGAGAGACGCCTCTGGCCGAGCACGCCCCTCAGCCTCAGGACCTCGCCGCCGTCGAGGACAAGCTCCGGGAGCGGCTCACGTCGATGCAGACGCAGGCGCGTGATCAGCGCACGCAAATCGCTGCGCTCGCGGCCCCCGCGCCTTCGGCCCCGACTCCCGCCTCGCTGCCGGGCGTGGGCCGAGGCGCGCCGACGGAGCTGAGCCGCGGATCCGCGCCCAGTGCGCCGCCGGCCGAGCTCACGCGCGCCACGCCGGCCGCTGCAACCCCGTCGCCGGCCCTCAGCCGGCTGAGCGATCGTCCGGCGCCGGCGTCACCGGCGGTCGCGGTGAAGTCGTCCTCCGACATCCGCGAGATTCTGGACGGGATCACGCTCAGCGGCCCCGTCGCGGACCGCGCGCTGGTCTCCTACCGACCGCCCGACTTTCCGGAGTGGGCGAAGACCGAAGGTGTCGAGGGATCCGTTCGCGTGTACTTCGAGGTACTCCCGGACGGACGCGTGAAGAGGAACGCGCTCGTCGACAAGACCTCCGGCTTCCGGGACTTCGACCAGAACGCGCTGGTCGCTCTTCTCGAATGGCGCTTCGAACCGCTCGCGAAAGGCGCCGTCGGCGAGCAATGGGGCTCGATCACTCTGAACTATCGTCTCGACCACTGACGGACGAACGGAGGTAGTCATGATCCTCACGAAATCGATTCGGGCCGGTACGGTGGCGGTCGCTCTCCTGTTCGCGTCGGCCGCCTTGGCCGAGCCCGACGCCACCCCCGCGCCCGAAAACGCGGAAGAGAGTATGACTCTCAAGGGCGGAGATGAAGGGACGGTCCTGGGCGACCTCACCATCCGTGGCGAGGACCGGATCCGGATCGAGTTCGAGCGTCCGACGCTCTCGCTGGATCTCGAGCCGCGAGAGGCGGCCGGCCTCGACTGGGGAGATCCCACCGATGTGCTGCAGCGCTCCGGAATCGACATCGTCGGGCCTCTTCCGATCGAGTCGATCGACGACGTCTGTCCGTTTCTCGCGAGGCCGTGGCTCCAGCAGTTCCGTTCCGGCGGCGTTGCGCGCTTCCGCCCGTCTCTGGAGGGCGTCGAACGGTGGCGCCTGGTCATCGCAGACTCTCGGGCCGACACCGTCGCGAGCTTCGACGGAAAGGACGAGCCCCCCGAGGAGATCGTCTGGGACGGTCGCACTCTGAGCGGCGACCCCATGCTTCCCGGTGTCACCTGCTCCTACGTCCTGGAGGCGTGGGACAAGGCCGGCAATCGGCGCAACTTCGTCGGCCAGGGCTTCGACCTTCCCGCCTATCGGATCGCGAACGAAGACGAGATGGTGCTGATGTTCTCGGCCGACGAGCTCCCGTCGGTCACGAGTGCGAGCGCATCTCTTCCCCCGGTTCTCTCGGACGTGGCGAGCTGGCTCAACCAGGCGGACGTGACGCAACCGATCGACGTGAGGGTCACGGCCAGCTCGTTCGATCATGCGAAGACCCTGGCCGAATCGCTCGTGGCCGCGCTCCGGCCGCGAGTGCTGGGAGACCCGGGACGCCTGCGCGCGTTGCACGACGTGCGACCCGACGCGCCGGAGGGTGGCACGGTGTCCGTGACCGTCGGATCCTGAGGTCCGAGCCCGAGCGGGGAGGGCAGACACCCGATCTCGAGCAGCGACTCCCGGATGAGCGTCGCGCAGATCGCGTGGCCCTCGCCATTCGGGTGCCAGCCGCCGTTCGGAACCACGTAGTCCATCAGGTCGGTGCCGGCCCAGCGGGGATCGTTCCCCGGGTCGAGATCGATCACCGGGAATCCCTCCTCGAGTCCGACACCGCGGACGAGTCGCCGGGGATCGCCCTCTCCGAGCTGGTATGTGAAGACGACGAAGGGGACGCCGGCCGCCCGGCAAAGCGAGTTCATCTGCGCGAGCGACTCGCGGCAAGACTCCCACCGCGGATGCCCCTCACGGTAATCGCCCGTTCGTACGACCTCGGCCGGCCGTCCCACGGCTCCGCGCACGTCGCGGTAGAGCCTCATCAGAAGAGCGGCGGCGTAGCTTCTCTGCGCGTGCTTCACGAGCCAAGAGTCTCTCTTGTCAAACACCCACATCTTCTCTTCGATGTCGTTCACCGTGAACAATAGCGTGACGAGGTCGGGATCGAGTGTCATTCCGACCGACTCGAGCTGCACGAGCTCTTGTTC
>JALGZO010000584.1 GCA_025774865.1 bacterium
CTGGGCACGGTCGTGACGCTCCCGGTGTGGGTGACTTTCCGCGCCTTTTCGCTCGAATACCTCGCCCAGTTCGGTCCGGAGTTGAATCTGTTCCCGGACGAAGGAGGCGCCGCGGTCGCGGGAGCGCCGCCGCCACCACCCGCGTCACCGCCGCCGGCGGAGCCGCCTCAGCCGCCCCGCCAGATCGAGTAGCCCCACCCGGTCACGACGATCACCGTGCCGATCCCGGCCAGAATCCGCCGCTCCACCCGAGTCGCCACCACACGCCAGCCGGCCGCGGACGCCACGGCCCAGAGGATCATCAGGACGATGGCCGCGAACACGAGGGGGTTCGCCGCCGCCGCGCCGATCGGGTCACCCTCTCCCAGCGCTTCGAGGAGCCGCGTGGAGCCACAGGTCGGGCACGGCACGCCGGTCGCCGCGCGCAGGGCGCACTCGGGAAGCGGAAGGTCCAGCCGCCGCCAGATCACCGCGAAGATCAACGCCACGACGACGATCGCCCCAGGGATCAGGCGGCGCGACCTCGTCAGCCGGTCGAGTCGCTCGATTCTCACGATTCCTCCCGAGGAACGATCATCACCCGAACCCGCCCGCTTGTGAACGCAGCAAGCGGCAGCTGGACTCCGTCGCCGCATTCGCGAGACGGAAGAAGGTGACATCTGGATGATGGAAGCGGGGGAAGGCGCCCGGTTCTAGCTCTCGGCGCGCTCTCGTGCCGTCGCCAGGGCCCGCGCGACCTCGGCGGGCGCTGTCGAGCCGAACGTCTTCTTCGCCGCGATGCTTCCCCGCGCCGTCAGGAGCTCTCGATCGAGATCCGCGAGACCGATCGCCGCGAGCTCCTCGTCCGTCGCGTCCGCCAGTCCGCGCCCGCCGGCCTCACACGCCGCGACGAGTCGACCCACCCGCTCGTGCGCTTCCCGGAACGGGACTCGGCGCCGCACGAGCTCCTCGGCGAGATCGGTGGCGGCGCTCATGTCGGCGGCGTCCGCCGCCGGCTCGTGAAACACGGCGCTCGCGATCGCCCCGGCGAGCATCCGCGCACAGCCCTCGGTGGCGTCGGCCGCGTCGAACAACGGCTCCTGCCCTTCCTGCAAGTCCCGGTTGTACGCGAGCGGCATCCCCTTGATCAGCGAGTGCAGCGCCATGAGATGCCCATGCACGCGCGCGGCCTTGCCGCGAACGAGCTCGGCCACGTCCGGGTTGCGCTTCTGCGGCAGCATCGAAGAGCCCGTGCACCACGCGTCGTCGAGGGTCACGATCCCGAACTCGCCACTCGACCAGAGCACGATCTCCTCGGCGAGCCGGGACATGTGGTCCAGCGCGATTGCGCAGGCCGACACGAACTCGAGGGCCCAGTCGCGGTCGCTGACGGCGTCGAGGCTGTTCTCGGCGACCCGCGCGAATCCGAGGCGCTCCGCCGTTCGCCCTCGATCCAGCGGCAAGCTCGAGCCGGCACACGCCCCCGCCCCCAGCGGGCACCGGTCGGCGCGGCTGCGTGCGTCGCGAAGCCGATCGACGTCCCGGTCGAGAGCCTCGAAGTGCGCCAGCAGATGATGCGCGAGCAGCACCGGCTGGGCACGCTGCAAGTGCGTGTACGCGAAGATGACGACGCTCTCGTGTGCCTCCGCCGCGTCCACGAGCGCGAACTGAAGCTCGCGAATCTCGGACTCGACCCGCTCGGACTTCTCCCGCAGCCACAGCAGCAGGTCCGTGACGACCTGATCGTTGCGACTCCGGCCCGCATGGATCCGTCGCCCGGTCTCGCCGCAGAGCTCGACGAGCCTCGCTTCCACCGCGGAGTGCACGTCCTCCGGCAACTCGTCGCCCTCGGCCTGGGGGGGAAACGTGCCGGCCGCGATCTCCTCCTCGATGCGATCGAACGCGGTGGCGAGCGCGCGCATCTCGTCCTCGTCCAGAACGCCGGCGTCCCTCAGTGCCGCGGCGTGCGCGCGGCCGCCCTGCACGTCGAACGCGGCGAGCCGCCGGTCGAAGGGGAGCGAGCTCGAGAAACGGCGAAGCTCCGCGTCCAGTTCGCCGGTGAAGCGTCCGCCCCAGAGCTTCGTCACGACGGCACCTCCCGGGCCACCGGCAGGCGATGCGGATCGACGCCGTGCTGCACCTGCGCCGCCGTCCGCGCCCCCAACCCGAAGATGTCGATGAAGCCGGGCGCGGACGCGTGGCCGAAGGCGTCGCCCTCGCCGTAGGTGGCGAGCGAATGATCGTAGAGAGCGAAGGGTGATTTCCGGCCGACCGCCGTCACGTTCCCCTTGTGCAGGGAGAGGCGAACCTCACCGGTGACCGGGCGGCTCGCGGCGTCGACGAACGCCTGGATCGATTCGCGCAGCGGTGTGAACCAGAGGCCGTCGTACACGAGGCGCGCGAACTCCGCGCCGAGCTGGGCCTTCACGCGCTGCGTGTCACGGTCCAAAGTCAGCTGCTCGAGTGCGGCTCGCGCCGTGTGCAGCGTGATCGCCGCGGGGGCCTCGTACACTTCCCGCGACTTGATTCCGACGAGGCGATCCTCGATGAGATCGAGCCGCCCCACGCCGTGATCACCAGCGAGGACATTCAAACGGTCCAGGAAGGTCGGGCCGTCCAGACGATCGCCGTCGAGCGCAACCGGCACGCCGCTCTCGAACTCGATCGAGACTTCCTCGGGTTCGTCGGGCGCCTCGAGCGGGTTCGTGGTGAGCCGCCAGCAGTCGGCCGGCGGAGCAGCCCACGGATCCTCGAGCGCGCCGGCTTCGATCGCGATCCCCCAGAGGTTCTCGTCGATCGAGTAGGGCGTCGCGGACGTCGCCTCCACGGGAATCCCCCGCGACTTCGCCCACTCGATCTCCTGCTCGCGCGTCTTGAGCTCCCACTCGCGCAGCGGGGCGAGGCACCGGAGGTCCGGCGCGAGAGAGAGCACTCCGACTTCGAGTCGAACCTGATCGTTTCCCTTCCCCGAGCAGCCATGCACCACCACCTCGGCGCCGACCTTGCGCGCGACGTCCACGAGCTTCTTCGCGATGAGCGGCCGGCCCAGGGCCGTGGCCAGAGGATAGACCCCTTGGTAGAGAGCGCCGGCCCGGAGGCTCGGCCAGAGAAACTCGTTCACGAACTCTTCGCGAAGGTCCTCCACGCGAACGTCGACGGCGCCCGACGCTTCCGCCTTCTCGCGCACCCCCACGAGCTCCGAGTGCTGGCCGAGGTCCGCGGTGACGGTGACGACGTCGGCTCCGTGCGTCTCCTGCAGCCACTTGAGCATGCACGAAGTGTCGAGACCACCCGAGTAGGCGAGCACGAATACAGGCATGGTTCGCTCCTGGGTTCAGTCGAGGTCAAAGAGCGCGGCCAGCTCTCGCCGGAGCGCCTCGATCGTTTTGGTCGTCCGCGGGATGACGAGAATCGTGTCGTCGCCGGCGATGGTCCCGAGCACGTCACGGAGATCGAGCTCGTCGAGCTGGGCCGCGACCCCCTGCGCCCGCCCCGCTCGCGTCCGGATCACGACGGCCGACTCGTTGCTCGCCACCGATCGCAGCTCACGCGCGACGGTCGACTGCAGCGCTTCCGTTTCGGGGGGAGCCGGATCGCGGTCGGAAAACGCGTACCGGTAACCGGCGTCGGTCGGGAGACGCACGATCCCGAGCTCCCGGAGATCCCGGGACAGCGTCGACTGCGTCACGGTGTGGCCGCGCGAGGCCAGCAGCTTGCCCAGCTCTTCCTGGCTCGTGATGCTCCGGCGCTTCACGAACTCCCGGATCCGGCGCTGTCGACGAATCTTCTCGGACGTCATGCCTCGCCTCCGTCCTCGATGAATGCATGACTATGCACATATGCGCATGATTATGCAATCGGGATCGCGCCGCCGGAACCCCTAGCCCGCGTCGCGGGTGAGGCCGAGGCTCCCGAGAAGGAGGAAGGCCGCGACGAGAAACGCCACTTGGACCAGCCATCCGATGACGCACACCGCGATCGCCCGCCCGGTGGTCTCGTAGTCGAGAGCCTGGCGGACCGCGATGATCATTGCGACGAGCATCCACATCGATCCGGCGAAAAGAGCGATCGGACCGAGACCGGGAACGATCCCCAGCGCCCGGATCAAGCCCGGCGAGCTCGAGAAGCCCGTCGTGCGGAGGAGCTCTCCGATATCCGCTTTGGTGTTGGGGCCCGGCAAGAACCTCGTCCCGATGAAGTAGGTCAGGAAGGCCCAGATGTACCAGCCCACCAGCGCGGCGATGACCCCGACGACGAGACCCGGACCGCCCTCCCCCGACGTCCCGATGCCCGCGGCGATGCTGGTCACGATGACCACCACCATCGCCTGCCCGGTGGCGCCGGTGTCGGCTTCGACCTCTTCGTAGAGGTTCACATCCAGCTTGGCGGCACGGATCATGCGATCGACGATCCCGTTCATGGTCTCCTCCTATTCCGTGGGCACCAGCCGGCGAAGCTCGTCGAGCCAGTTCGTTACCACGACGACATGCGATTGCGTGTCCTCGGTCGAGGGCTCCGGCCGGAGCACATACGCGTGCGTGCCGTCCGGGGCCACGGCGGCCGACCACCCACCTTGTCCGCGCACGGAGTCGTCGATCGCGAGCGTATCCGGCCGGCCGGCCGAGAGAGTGCCCTCCCCCAGAGCCAGGGGGATGCGGATGATCGCATTCAGATCCGCCACCAGGATCGCGCTCTGGTCCGGGGCCCAGGTGACACCCCGCAGCGCCGCGCCCTTCAGGATCTGCCACCGGCTTCCCTCATCCGGGTAGCGCTGGATGTTGAGCTCCGCGGTCAATCCCAGTGCGCTCGAGCCGTATGAAATCCAGCGACCGTCGGGAGAGAACTGGGCCCACAGCTGATTGCCGGGACCTCCGGCGAGCAACTCGGGGCGCGCTTCCGGATCGGTCAGCGACAGCGACATGACGTCGAACGCATCGCCCTCCGACATGACGTTCAGCAGCAGCAGACGCTCATCGGGAGCGACTCCCGTGACCCCCAACGGGATGTTGGACCGGTACAGCTCCTCCTCCGGACCGGAGCCGTCGGCCGGTCGGCGAAGCACCACGTGTTGATTCTTCACGCCCCGGGTCCAGTAGAGAGTCTTCGAGTCCGGGGACCAGCAGGCCAGCCGGTCGGTGGTGTCGCGCTCGAACGTCAGTCGACTTTGCGTCCCGGTGGCGAGGTCGACCAGGAACAGAGACGACTCGCTGCCCGCCACGCCACTCATGACGAGCCGACGCCCGTCCGGAGAAAGAGCGAGCCTCCCCAGATCCCCGGGCTCGGTGATTCGCTCCCGGGACCCGGTGGAAAAGTCGATCCGGGCCACGTGGATCTTCGCGGAGTGCCCGGTGCGATAGGCGAGCGTCCCGTCCGGGGAGACGTCGAACTGAGCGGTGCCGTCGTGGGCATCCTCGCTGTCGACCCGGGCCCAGATGCTGCTCAGAACAGGAACCGGGAGCCTGGCCGGCACGGCCTCCCCGAGGTCCAGCGGGGTGGCGAACAGAGTGCCGTCGCGGACGAAGAGCAAGTGGCCGGTCGACACGTACCGCGGCGAGGACCCTCCTCGGTAGACCGCTCGTTGATCTCCTCCGGCCAGCGAGACGATGCGAATCTCCGAAGCATCGTACTGCTCGCTCAAGTACTGGCACTGAAACACCACGGACTCCCCGTCCGGCATTCGGGTGGGCCAGCGGTGAGATCTCTCCCCGGCTTCGGCGTCGACGGCGGTCAGCTCCTCCATTCGCCCATCCGAGAGAGAGACTCGGTGGAGGCCGGTGATGACGTCCGGAGCTACTACAAGCGTGGCGTCGTTCACCCACGTGAGGCCCCGCGCCGTTCCGATATCGCAAAGGTCGATGGACGTTCCGCCGTCGACGCTCACGCGACGGAGCATCCCCCGACCGACGAAGGCGATCCACCGACTGTCGGGCGAAAACGCGAATTGCCGGGCACCGTCGGTGTCCTCCAGAAGGCGTTCTCCGCGCGCGTCGAAGCGACGCACTCGGATTCCCTCCGGAGTGAGGTACCCGAGCGTCGTTCCGTCGGGAGAAACCTGCAAGCCGACTCCTCCGTCGATGGGCATCGACTCTTCGTGCGCCAACCGAATTTCCAGGTGGAGGCTGCGGCGGGGAGAGACACTGTCCTGGCTTTGCCGGGCCCAACCCCAGAGAGCCGCCACGACGCCGACGGCCGCCACCGCCCAGGGAAGCCACGCACGTTTCCCGGCGGCCGCAACGGTCGGCACTGCGATGATGTCCAGTGAGCTGGGATCGCTCGTCCACCGTTCGAGCCGCACGCGCGCCTCCCCGATGTCGCGCAGCCGCTTGCGAGGATCGCGCTCCAGGCATCGCTCGAGCAGTCGGCGGACCGGGGCCGGAACCGCAGCCGGCAGATCCTCCCAGGGGATCTCCGCCCGCAACACGGCGGCGAGCGTATCGCCGATGTCCTCGCCCTCGAACAGCCGCTTGCCGGTGAGCATCTCCCAGAGGAGCACGCCGAACGCCCAGAGATCCGTCCGCCGATCGACCGGCTTGCCCTTCGCCTGCTCCGGGCTCATGTAGCCGGCCGTGCCGAGAATCACATGCGCCTGAGTCAACGCTCCGGTGATCGTCGGCGACGTGGAGAAATCGGATTCGTCGACCGCTTCTCCCTGGAACGCACGCGCCAGGCCGAAGTCGAGGATCTTGACCTTGCCGCCGGGCGTGATCATCACGTTGGCCGGCTTGAGGTCGCGGTGCATGACCCCCTGCTCGTGCGCCTCCTCGAGGCCGTCGGCGATCTGACGCGCCAGGTCGAGCGCCTCTTCGACCGGGATCGCGCCCCTTTTCAGTCGTTCGGCCAGGTCCTCTCCCTCGACGAGCTCCATGACGAGGAATCGGTGCTCCTCCGCCTCGTCCACCCCGTAGATGGCCGCGATGTTCGGATGGTTCAAGGACGCGAGGGTGCGCGCCTCACGCTGGAAGCGGGCGATCCGTTCGGCATCCCCGGCAAACGTCTCGGGAAGGAGCTTGAGCGCGACGTCGCGGTTGAGCTTGGAATCGCGGGCGAGGTAGACCTCGCCCATGCCGCCCACGCCGAGCGTCTCACGGATTTCGTAGTGAGTGAGCGATTTGCCGATCAGCGGACGATCTCCGGGCACAGGGGAAATCACGCGAGCGGGGTTCAGTCTAACCGCGCGGACCGCAAAAGACGACGGCGGCCTGGCTCAATGGGAGCCCTCCAGCGACCGAAGCAGTTCCCCGGCGGCAACGGTCAGATCCGGATTCCGCGAGGCCCGATTCAGGAGGTTGACCGCGTCTGCCGCACGCCCGATCAGAACATACGAATCGGCGAGGGCGACGATCGCCTCCCACCCCTCGATCGAGTAGTCCGCGCCGACGCCCCTCTCGAGGCATCGTACGGCCGACGCATGGTCGCCGGTGAGATTGTACGCGAGGCCGAGGTACCGTAGAACTTCGGGGCTGTCGGCGTGTCCGAACCGCAGAAGAAGCTCGCCCAACTCGATCGCCTCGCCGCACAGGGCGACGTCCTCCGCGGACGGTTGCTCCTGCAATTGACGACGGCATCGAAGGATCTGCCAGACCAGCTGGAGTCTCCACAGCGACACCGTGGGGACCGATGCGCGGGCCGAGAAGAAAAGTCTTTCCGCCGTCGCGAAGTCTCCTTCCTCCATCCGGTACACGCCGACCACGAACGAGAGGGGCCGATCTGTCGCCCCGTGGAGACCCGGATCTCGCCAGCGCGCCACGGCGCGTCGATCGATCTCGCTCATCGACTCGCCGAGCTGGAGGCAGACTTTCTCGGCCCTCTCCGCGGCCGCGCGATTGTTGACTCGCAGAAACGGGATCTCGAACAGCGCCTTGATGCGGCTCGCAGCGACGTAATCCGTGTACACGCTTTGCCCCAGGCGGTCGGCGAAGACTCGCCAGTCGGGAAGCTGCTCGATCTGGTGCTCTTCCACCCGAAGCGGACCGGTCAGCGACTCCATCGATCGGAGAATCGCCGTCGCGAAGAGCGCTTGTCCGCGGATCGTCAGGTGCACGTGATCGTCCATCAGGTCCCACCCGATGACGTGACCTTCGGCGGCGGACCGGAACTCCGCCTCCATGTCGCACAGGACGGCGCCTTCGTTCGCCGCGTCCAGAACGACGGCGCGGGCCGTGCTTGTCGCTCGCCACGGCATGGGATCGAGATCACGGGCTTGCAGGTAGGCAGCCCGCGCCTCCTCGTGGCGACCGAGGCGGAACAACGAGTCGGCGCGCGCGTGGTGCAGGCGCGCGGAGCGATCTTCGGCGCTCTCCTCCTCCACGCCGATCGGAGCCATCCGCTCGTTCGTGGGAATCGTGCACAGGATGACGGGCACGCCACGCTCGCGGCACCGGCGAACCATCTTTCCGAGGTGCGCCCGCAAGGACCGCCTCGCACCCCGCCGGGCCGAGTCGTCGGGACCGATCCGGCGTTTCACCGCGACCTGCTCCATGAGCTTCCCGGACGGAAGCGGCCGCCGGGGACGCAGAGACGTCAACCACTGCACGAGGCCCGACCCGCGGAGCCAGCGCGTCGCGCTCATCGCCGCCGGAGAGCGCCCCGCCGAGTGCAGGGACTGGACACCGTAGGCTCCGTAGAACTCGTTGTTGCCGGACATGACGACCACCAGGTCGGGCTCGTGGTCGAGGACCGCTTCCAGGAAGTGCAGCACGGGGAAGCTCGCAACGGCCGTGGCGCCGAAATTCAGCACCTCGACGCCTCGGGCGCCTCCCCACGCCTCGCGGAGCATCGCTGCCAGGAAGGAGCCGTTCGTGAGGGGAAGCGGCTGCGGGAAGCCCTGGGCCGCGGATCCGCCGAGGATCGCGATGCGGACGGTGTTCGGAGGCTTCGGCGTCGTGAAGTGGACTTCGCGCATCCCGCCCGTGAGAGACAGACGCGTGTCGAAGAACGTGTCGGTTCCGAGACGGTGCGTGGAGTACCAGTGTCGGCTCCCGTCGTCGCCGACATCGACGATGATCGGCGGGTAGCCTCCGTAGCCGAAGTGGCGGCAAACGAGCTCAGCGACACCCAGCCCGACGAACGGAAGAAGTACGGCCGCGACGAAAAAACCCAGCTCCTTGAGTCGCGTGCGCGGCGGCGGCTCAGCGCGGGGCCGGCGTCTCCTCTTCCGGTGCGGATTCTTCGCCATCAGACGCGAGCCTATCACGAACGAGAGCCCCGGGGTCCCTGCCCCCGGGGCTCCGACACCCTGGCGTCCGAAGACAACCGGGCCGCGCTCCATGTCCGGCTAGCGGTAGAGCGACTTGACCATTCCGAACGAGCCGTCTTCCACGGAAATCGGGCCCTTGAGGTTCAGGTACTTGATCTCGTTCCAGACCGCCGTCAGGCCCGCGTTCGGGTTCCCGCCCTGCAGGAACGCCTGCAGGTGTCCACCCACGCGACCATCGTTGAGCATTCCCCAGAGTCCGTAGGGCGGATCCTCGCCGGGGTTGCCCTCATCGAAGGGCAGCTCGCCACTCGTGTACTGCGTGTTGTTGTACAGGAGCTCGTACTCGATCGTCGCCGGAGACTCCATCGACAGACCGTTCGGGAGATACGTGATCGTCAAGCGGATGGTCGTGCCCTTCGTGTACGTCACGCCTTGCTCGGCCGTGAACGAATAGAACGGCAGCCGTCCGCCAAAGGCGGCGATCTCCCCGTCCGTCGTACGGACGTTCAATCTTCCGTCCACGTCCTGGGACCACCAGGGCGAGACCTGGAGACCCGCCTCACCGTCGCTCGTGCCCGAGATCGTCAGGTTCGCGGAGAACTTGAACGCGGAGTCGTTGTTGAAGACTGCCGCCGTGGCGCCTCCGTCGTCCGAGAAACGCCAGTTGTGCAGGTTCGCGAATCCCCCACAGTCGAGCACTTGATCGTCGATCGAAATCGTCCCGGGGTATGCATTAACCGTGGTGAGAACCGACGTCGGGCAGTCGTTGAAGATCCGCTCATTGATGAGGGCGCTGTCCACGTTCGGCGACGCGGAGGCGCCGCCGGGCGTGAGAACCGTTCCCACGAAAACCAGAACGGTCGCCAGAGCGCTGAAGTAGGTGATGTGTTTCATCGCTGCGTTCCTCCTTGGAGTATTCGATCATCGATGGAATCGACACAATCGCGTTGTACCGACACCTCCCTTCCCGTTTCACTTGATGATGACGCACTTCTTTCCGTCGAATTCGCCGCCCGCCTCGAGGCGGTAATAGTAAACGCCGGCCGGAAGCCCTTCCCCTCGCAACGTCACCTGGTGGATTCCCGCCGACTGAATGCCCTCGGCCAGAGTACGAACGTTCCGTCCGGCCACGTCGTAGAGCACCAGTGAGACCGTTCCTTCCTCGCTGAGATTGTAGGAGATCGCCGTATGCCAATGGAAGGGATTGGGTACGTTCTGCGACAGAGAAAGCGCGCTCGACGGGGCCGCGGCGTCCACTCCGGTCGCGGGCACGAACCCCGCCCTGGAGAGGCCGGTCTGGAGGTCCGCGTTCTGGGTGAAGCGGTTCCAAACCGAGCCGTTCAGGTAGTTCTCCATCATGATGATGATGGGACCCTGGTCGATGCCCAGGTAGTCCGTGTCCCACCAGCCCTGCGTCAGATTGAAGGCATCCTTGAAGCCGTAGGGCCCCCAGAGCAGGGGATAGCTGTCATACAGGTTGTGAAGCACCGGAATCACCTCCGTCGGGGCGAACGGAATGGAGCTCGCCACCGCCGTGGGGGCGATCGTTCCGTTTTCGTTCTGCGGCGGCGGAGCCCCGTGTGCGAGATACCCGCCGGGGTCGTCGCTCGCGGTGATCCCCCACAGGTCCGCGCCATACCCCGTCCACCCGAACGGGTTCACGATGCAATACTCCCGCTGGGCCAGCGTCGCCCGCCGTGAGTTCTCGAAGTAGGTGATCCCCTTCGACTGCATGTAAATGTCCTGGATGGACCGGAAGTCGATCCAGCAGTGTGAGTATTGATGGCCGAAGAGCGGTGGGAAGTTCACGTAGGTCTGTCCGTACTGGAACGACCACACGTAACCGCTCGTCCAGGTGAACCACGTGCTCGCAGGGACCGGAAACGTCGGAGAGCCGAGCGCGAGGATGTAGAGGATCATCGCTTCGTTGTAGCCGACCCACGTGCCGAACGGATCGAATCCCGATTCGGGCGTCCACCCCATGCGGATCCCGACGCCCGAGTTCCGGGACCAGTCCCAGTCCGCTCGGTAGTAGAGCGAGTCGGCGAGCGCTCGAATCTGGACTTCGTCCGCGTCGGCGCCGCCGAAGTACTCCTTGCAGTCCAGAATGCCGGCGAACAGCAGCGCAGAGTCGATCGTCGACAGCTCGCTGCTCCAGGTTCGCGTCGCCGTGGTCATGTCCAGGAAGTGGTAGAAGAGACCTTTGTACCCGATATTGCCGTTCGACTCGGGCCCCTGCGGTCCGTTCCAGAACGTTTCCAGAGTCGTGAGGACGCGGTCGCGGCCCGCCGCGCGCGTCACCCACTCGTGATCAATACCGATACAGATCGCCGTAAGGCCGAATCCGACGGCCGCGATGCTCGCCGGTGATCCGGAGGTGCTCCGATCCTTGACGAGACCGTTGGACGCGTTCGCTTCGTTCCAGAAGTAGTCGAACGCACCGTGTTGCAGGCTGTCTACGAGGGCCGGCGTGGTGATCGCCTCCGCCGGCCCGACGCTCGCCGCGCTCACGGCAAGAGTCACCAGGGTGAGCACTCCCGCGAGGCCCCACCGGACCCTCCTCCCCCTTTTCCTCCTCGCTTCGCGCTCGCTGCTTGACTGCATCATTCCGCTCCTAGAGCTCGAGGGTCAGTGTGAATCGATGGGTCTCCGCCAGATGCTCGTGGTCGGCCCAGGCGTAGTCGAACTGGAACCCGCTTTCTCCGAGCCCGCCGTACAAGCCCGCGCCCAACGTCAGCCCCATTTCAGAATCGGTCTGGAACATCGTTTGGTAGCCGGCACGTAGCGCGAGCACGTCGCTCCACGACCACTCGGCGCCCACGTTCGCGCTTTCTGTGTTGTCGTTCGGGTGCAACGCATCGACCGAGAAGAGCAACCGATTCCGATCGCTGATTCGATGCGGGTAGGTCAACCCCACCCGGAACAGGAGCGGCACGGGAAACTCGTCGGTGAATTGCACCGCGGGAAGCGCACTGTTGTCTCCGAACGCGTCCGGATCCGCATCGAACTGGATCGCCAGATCCGGCCCCATGTAGCGGGATTTCGTTCCCAGATTCGACAAGGCGGCCCCGAGCTGCAGGCCGTTCTCCTGCAGAGCGTACACCGTTCCGATGCTGAATGTGATCATCTCCTGCGAGGTGTGCCAGATTCGCTCGTTCACGTAATTGATCTGAAAGCCGGTCGCAACGCGGTCCGAAAGCAGCCGTCCGTAGCCGATACCGATTGCGATGTCTCTGACGTCGTACCGCTCACCTGTCCCGAGCGGCTGGGAAACCGTCCTGACGTCGATGTCGCCGGAGCTGAGAGACGTGACGCTGGCGAAGAGAGTGCCGAATCGTCTGACCGGAACGGCGGCAGCCACGTAGTCGTAATTCATCCCCGCGAACCACTCGCTGTGCGTGAACTGGACCGCGGTCCGGTCGAGCGTGGCGATGGCTCCCGAGTTGAAGTAGACCGCTTCGATCCCCTGCACGAGAGCGACTCCGGCGTTCCCCATCGCCGCGACCCGCGCGCTCGGCTCGATGCCGAGAAACTGGGCCATCGATGTGCCGGTCTTGGTCTGAGCCGTCGCCGCGCCGGTGACCAACAACGTCGAAAGCAGGCTCAGCGCTGTGACTCTCCTCATCACGTCATCCGATCACTTGATGACCGCGAACTTGCCGGTGGCCGCGCCGACGGCTCCTCCGTCGGCATGGAAGATATAGAGCCCGGGCGCCACGTCGAGATTGTCCTTGGTTCGTAGATCCCATTCGACGAAACCGGCGCTGGAGCCTTCGTGTCGGAGCGTCTGTACGAGTTCTCCACGCACCGTGTAGATGCGGATCGTGCACTCCGCCGGCAGCCCCCGGAACTCGAGCCGACGCTCACCGCGCCCGGAGATCCCGAACCGCTCGGGTTCGAAGCTCGCCGAACCAATGTACGGATTCGGCACGACGTACGGTGCGAACTCCACCTTGGCCTGGCCGGGATCCACCTTCTCGCCCCGAGTCTCGAACGTGAACACGTCCTCGAACCCGAGCGGCTTCGTGAGCACGAGCTCGAATGAGTCGCCCGCGGCCGGTGGCTGCAGTGGTGACGGCAGCGGTACGGCGAGCTCCAGGCGCCACCTACGGTCAAACGCCGTCGGCGGCGCGCTCTGATCGTAGGCCACGATGTCGATTCTGTCGTTGCGGTGGCTGAGCGTGCCGTCGGAGTCAACGTCGCGGAACCCAAAGTCGAGCTTGATCTCTCCGTGGACCGTGTGGGCGAATATCTCGAACTTCGCGGGCAGATAATCGGGGAGCTGAACGTCCAGCGAATCCGACGTGTCCACCACCACGTCGTGGAACACGACCGTGATGTCGTCTGGGAAGCCGGGGCGGCGCTCGTTGATCGAGAGCCCTTCGCCCTTGTAGGAAACGGCGAGGGTAGCGTTCGTGGGGCTCCCGGCCGCGAAGCCGGTCGCTTCACGATCCACCTCCACCGTCGCCGGCGTGTAGACGACCGGAAGCACGCCCGATCCGACGGGCCCGATCCCGCGCCCGTCCAGATCGTTTCCCGTGTCGAAGAACACCTCGTCCGTATCGAGATCCCTGAGCGTGTACGACGTGGCGCGGACTTCGCTCGGGTCGGACTGGAACGAGATCTCGAAGACGTGTCCGTTGGGAACCAGCTCCGAGTTCACGACCTCGACGGCCACCGTACCGGTGCCGTCCCCCTCGCGTTGCGTCGCCGCTTCGACGCCGGCGGGTACGTACCCCGCGATCCTCGGATTCGGACGAACGGCCACCACGTTCGGCGGAGCCACGAAGCCCCCGCGGAGCGTGCGAGAGACCGCGATCGCGTTCTCCGATGGGTAGAACGCGACCTCCGCGCCGGGGCTCGAGGGACCGTAGTCGTAGGCGGTTACGGCGTAGTAGTAGAGCTGGCCGTTCGTGACGCTGTAGTCGGTCCACGTGTGGGTGATTCCGCTGTTCGTGCCGAGGAAGTACGAAACGCCCTCGACCGACTGCTCCGAGAACCCGCTGCGGTCGTTGTCGAGGTCGAACTGCGCGATCGGTTTCCCGTTGCCGATCGGGCCCGAGCCCGTCCCGGTCGTGATGACCTGCGGGTCCCGGAACTCCGGATCGGTGGACCGGTAAACACGATAGCCCTCGAAGTCGATCTCGCCGGTCACCGGGTCCGCGCTGCGCTCGGCGACGTCGTCCCACGACAGGCGGACCCACCCGTCGCCGGCTTCCGCCGTCACCGTCGGCCGCTTCGGTGGCACCGCGAAGCGGTAGTTCGCGTCGTAGATCTGCTGCACCGTCTGGACCGTGCGACGCAGCTCGCTGAGATCCGCTCCGAACGCCAGTGCGAGGCTGAACCGCTCGCGCTGCCCGGCCTTCAAGGTGAACGGCCCCGACGCGAACAGGAAGCCGATGTTGTAGTTCTCGGCGACCGGCGCCCCGAAGCGTACGCTCGGGTCGGGGTCGGTGAACTGTTCGTAAAGCCGCTCGGGCCAGTTTGCGTTGTTCGTGAAGAACAGGATGTCGTCGATTTGCGGATTCGGGTTTCCTTGGCCGGCGGCGATCCGGTTGAGGCGGAATCCGGTCAGACCGATCTGATCCGATTCGTGGAGGTCGGTGCGGTCGAAGTTCGGCTCGCCTTCCGTCGGAACTCCATCCCCTTCGCCCGTGTCACCGGTCCCGGTGAGGCCGTCGGCTCCCGTGTCGTGGAGCTCGGCCACCCAATCCAGGTCCTCGTCGCCCGTCCACCACCGCGCGTTGCGATAGGCCGGGCGGTTCGCGAGCGGGCCGTAGGTGATCTCGAACCGCCCGACGTCGTAGTTACCGGCGAGATACGCGTCGATCGCCCCCTGGCTCTCGAGGAGCAAGCCGGGACCCGTGTCGCGAGTCTCGTCCGTGATCCCGTCCTCGTCGTTGTCGACGCCGTCCAGGAAGTTTCCCGGCGTCTCGAGGTACGCGTAGCCGAGGTAGCCGGTCGTGGCGCACCCGCTCGAGAGACTCCGGCCGTGGCCGAACCGGTCCCAGGTGTACACGAGGTTGATGACCCGCTCGTCGAACTCCCGGTTGAAGAACGCATTGTCGTCGTCCGACTCGAAGATGCCGTCGCAGGAGAGCGTGGAGCCGCCGACGCCGGAGTCCATGTACAGGCCGAAGATGATGTTGTCGTCGTAATCCGTCGTGCCCTCGTTCGTGATGTCGTAGTGCCAGAAGATCACGTTGCGGGCCTGGGGGTTCGACCACTGGAAGCCCCGCACCTCGATCCGGAGCCCCAGACCCCGGCGGGTCGGATCGCGGCTGTCGGGGGTGAAGTCCCACGCGTCGTAGAAGTTGTCGTCCATGACCATGTAGCTTTCCTGGTCGGCGACGATCTGCTTGCCGAAGTAGCCGTTCCAGCTGTCCGCCCAGCCCGGGTCGTCGCCGTCGGTCCGCTTGTCCGGCCACGAGTCGGGCCACGTGCGCGGGTCGTTACTGATGGCGGGGGAGCGCGCGGGATTGAGAACCGGGTCCGGCTGGAAGAAACCGGGGCGCGGCTCGAAACGCATCACCCGGTTGAACTGCGGGCTGATCCCCTGCCTCTCCCGGAATCCCGTCTCCATGATGTGGGTCTCGACCCCGTTGTTCTGCGTGATCTTGGCCAGGACGAATGGCGTGATCCCGTCGCTGTAGTTCAGGCCGCTGCCCTTGGGGACCTCGGCCGAGTGAAAGACACTCAAGTCCACGTTGCCGGGATCCGGCGGGTAGTCGCCCACCATTCCGTAGTTCCAGAACACGGTGCGGATGTTGCTCGCGTCGTGGATTCCCGAACGCTCCGCACCGAGACGGCCGCGCTCGTTCTCGGGCACGGTGGGCTCCAGGTCGGCCCCCGCTCGCGGGATGGCCACGAGAGCCCAAAGGGCGCCCGCCGCCAGGACCGTTGTGCCGCCGCGCGCTCGCATCACGAGCCTCCCGATCCGAAGCTGATCCCGAGTTCGATCCGGCGAGGTCCGAAGTAGCGGGTCGGGTCGGCCAGCGTGACGCGGTCCGCGACCGGATTCCTCGAATAGAAGGGACTTCCGGAGCTCTCGAAAACGAAACCGTTGAAGAACCGCGCATCGAAGAGGTTGAACACCCGGCCGAACACACTGAGCCGCGACCCGAGGCCTCGGATCTCTTTCTCCGCGCGCAGGTCGACGAGCATTCCGCTCGGCCTCCGAGCCGAGTTCGCGAGCTGATCGAGACCGAACGCCTGCTCGATGATCGGCGTGTACGGCTGACCGCTCGCAGCCTTCACGATCGTACTGAACGAGTAGTTCCCAGGATCCGACAGCCCCAGCACCAGGTTGAACGTGTGTCGCTGGTCCCAGCTGAACGGGATGCGACGGGGGCGCGCGTCCTCGCCAGCCTCGGTCCGGTTCAGCGTCTCCTCCGGGTCGCTGGCGTTGCCCACCGCGCGCAGCCACGTGTAGTCGATCGCGACCTCCGCCGGTCCGATCCGTCGGTGATCGAGGGCAACCGTGAACCCGAACACGTTCCCGAAATCGACGTTCGTCAAGCGCACGTACTGGGCGTCGTTGTAGGTGGAGATGTACTCGACCCCCAGCAGGTCCCTGATGTCCTTGTAGAAGACGGTGACGTCTCCGCCGAAATCCCGCGAGAACACGTGCCGGTATCCCATCTCGTACTGCACCGTCTTCTCGGGCTTCACGTCGGGATTCCCCAGGACGGCGGGGATCACTCCGGCCTGGAGAGTCGTGAGGACCGCGTAATCCGCATTGTTGAAGATGTCGCCGACCGCCGGGAACTGGTTGAAGTGACCGTACGCGAAGTGAACGGATCCCCGGTCGAGGATCGGGTACGCCACTCCGAGCCGGGGAGAGAGCGGCGCCTTGATCGTCGTTTCCCGCGGCGTCGATTCCGGAGCGCCGGTGATCGCGTTCGCGGGGTTCGCGAGGTCGGAGGGAATCGTCGCGCGGGCATTGAAGTAGTCGAGCCTGAGCCCCGCCCTCACCATGAGGTCGGCCCATTCGATCTGGTCCTGCACGAACGCGGCTCCGAGGTGTGGATAATACGTCCGTACGAGAGGAAACTCGGGCGAGTCGTCGACCACGCGGTCGACGATCTGTCGACC
Organism: bacterium; assembly: GCA_025774865.1. Classification (GTDB taxonomy): domain Bacteria; phylum ARS69; class ARS69; order ARS69; family ARS69; genus JALGZO01. The sequence goes on from JALGZO010000584.1 coordinate 17,270, forward strand.
ACTCTCGATCACGAGTCGGAGGTGACCCCCCGGGGTTCCGAACTGGACCTCGGGCCGGTGAAACTCGCCTCCGATCTTGACGTGGTGCTTCGACGTCACGAGGCTCGTGAGAGTGGCCTTGTAGACTCGGTCGTCCGTTCTCTGGCGAAAACGGGTGAACTCGACCCCGGTCAGCACGTCGCCCGTCACGGGATCGATGAGCGGGTTCCTGGCCGCGTCGTAACGGGGGTCGAATACGTCCTCGTAGACGTAGTCCTGATAGTCGAAGTAGTTCTGTCGCACGCTCAGATCGAGATACATCAGTCGGCTGAACGAGTAGGTGACGTCGAGTCCGTGGGAAATCGAGAACGTCGTCTGCTCGGAGAGTCCGTCCGGATTGTTACGGAAACGGAAGTCGCGGGATCCGAAGTCGAGGCTCTGCCCCGCGATGTCGTTGACGATGGCCTGGTAGCTCGCCTTCGTGTTCGGGATCGACGTGTTCGTCAACTTCACCAATCCGGATTTTTCCCGTGCGAAACCCAGCGGTACTTCCGCACCGTCCCCGGTGGGAAACCGTGTGCCGTGCTCGAGGCTGACCGAGTCGGACGGTACGAAGGTGCGCGTACCGTACACGTATTCGTCCAGTGAGTAGTAGCGCCCGCTCAGGAAGAAGACCGTGTCGGGGATCGGCACGGGGCCACTCAACGTCCCCTGGTAGCTCTGGACGTCACCCGGGCGAAACGTCGACTCGATGATCCGATTGTCCCCGTAGAGGAAGCCACCCGCCAAGACCTCACCGCTCCATTGGAAATCGGGCGTTCCCTCCTTGAGGACGGCGTTCACGACCCCGCTCATGGCCTGGCCGTACTCGGCGTCGAAGGTCCCGCTGATGACCTGGACTTCCTGCAGCAGCGACCGGTCGAGCCGGAGCACCGAGGAGTTGTCGTAGAGGTTGTTCACGCTGACGCCGTCAACTTGATACTGCACCTCGCCCAGACGCCCGCCGCGAAAGTGCCCGTCGACGACCCCGGCTTGCAGGTTGACGATGTCGTCGAGATCCTGCACGGGCAGGGATTTGATCACGTCGGCGCTGATGTTCGACTGGGAGCTCGTGAGGAAGAGGTCGACCGGGGGGCGCTCTGCGACCACGATGACCTCCTCTATCGCACCGGCCGCGCCGAGCTGGACGTGTTGCCAGGTCGTGAGGTCGGCGGAAACGACGACTTCCTGGATCCGGACCGTCTCGTAGCCCGCTCCCGTCACCCGCAACTCGTAGGTCCCGGAGGGAACGTTGAGGATGACGTACGATCCGTCTTCGCCCGCTTCGGCCTGGAACGCCCGGCCCACGATGCCGACCGTGGCGTGCGCGACCGGATCGCCCACCCGGTCGACGATCGTGCCGGTGATCTTTCCGGTCGTGCCCGCCCAGAGCTGGCTGGCCGGCAGCGCCGCGAGCAATGAGATACAGGACGCTCGCAGGAGCCGTCGGGCCGAGCTGCCGATCACACTCACTCTCCCTCTATTTCAAGAGGACGGTCTTCCCGTTGAGCGACGTCCGAAGCGCACCGCTCTGCGGATCCAGCAGCTTGAGGCGGTAAAGGTAGACGCCCGCCGCCCTTCCGTTCCCGCGGAAGGACAGCTCGCGCACGCCGGGATCGAGCACTCCGACCGCCCGACTCTCGACGAGCCGTCCGGCCACGTCGAACACCTCGAAGTGGACCCGGCTCGAGTGCGGCACCGAGAACTGAATCGTCGCGCGTCTCCCCGGGTTCGGATAGCTGCGCGCCCATGCGTCGTTGCTGGCCACGCCCGCGACCTCGTGGACGCCCACCGGGGACGGCGCGAGGTACGCCCAGACCGGGCAGCACTCGTCTTCGTACTCGCGGTACCACCAAGTTCGTGTTCCGTAGCTGTCCGTGGTCGGGATGAAAGAGTCCCCATCGAGCAGGTTGACCCCGACGAACAATCGGCCGTCTCCCAGGCCGGCCGGGTAGCCGAGCCCCTTCAGGTCGATCTCGAGCTCCGCCGTGTAGCCCGTGTCGGGGACCATGCCGAGCGTGTCGACGACCGTCCCCGGTTTGAGCTCGATCGCGACCTGCGCGTCACCCTGGCCGATCAGCGTCGCCAGGTAATCCTGGGGCAGCGCCGAGCCGTCGGCGTCGACCTGGAACGAGATCCGACGACTCATGAGCTGGTTGTCGTTACCCCGGAGGTCGTATTCGTTCAGCGTGATGAGGAAGCCGTCCCAGCGATCGAACGAAGTGTGATGCTGCACCACGAGATCATTCACGTCGAAGCCGAAATAAAGGAAGTCCCCTTGGTGAAAGATCTTCACCTCGGCGTCGCCGGGATCGACGACGAACGCGAGCAAGCTCCCGACGATCGCCGGCTGGAACTGCCCGGCCCGGTACGGGCCGACGGCCTCGTAGGTTTGCCTCAATGCGTCGTCGTCGAAACGGATATCGAACGTGTGAACCGTCGGATCGCTCCAGATCGCTTCCGACGGATCTCCGTCGATCGTGGGCGGCGAGCCGTCGACCTGCGCGATGACGAGCTCGGGGCCGACGTCCGGCACGGGGCCGGATGTCGTGGTCACGGTCGGGTTCGCATGAATGCGAACTTCGCTGTACCACGCCGCGTTGCCCCACGGGGACTGCCACCAGACGCGGTTCGTGGTGAATTTCGGGCCATCGAACGGCCAGAACCAGTCGGAGTCGTAGATCGAGATGTTCCACTCGATGATGTCGCCGCCAGACTGCGTGACGTTGTAGCCCATCGCGGCGACGTTGAAGCGCATTTCGACCGTGTAGCTCTCATCGATCGTCGTGTCGTCATTGGAGAGGCCGTCCACGACGGTGACGGCGTCCCAGTTCGCGATCTGCACCGGCGTCCGCGGCGACCCGGGAGGCCACTCCGCCCATATCCCGACGAAGCCCGGAGATCGACCGGCGGGCTGCGGGTCGGGGCCGGTCACGGTCGTGTCGGGATACCACCATGAGTAGAAGTACTCGGCCGGCGGCTTCGGGGCTCCCGGATCGGCGTGGTTCTTGATCGCCATCAACAAGCCGTCGAAGCGATTGAACTCCACCGAACCGCCGACGGAGGAATCGCTCACCACGGCGCCCAGGTAGAGCTCGTTGCCGATGACGAGGAACTTCAGCGTGGCGGACGTGGGATCAGACGGGACGAATTGCCCCGCCTCGACCTTCCAGCCGCTCCCGGGGATGCCGGCGTCCTGTTCCCACTGGATCGTCATCGACTCCGCCTGCGCCCACTCCGCCTCGTCGAGCACGCCGTCGAGCGTGATGGGGCCCGTGGCGGTCCGGGCCCAGATGAGGTCTTCCCTCGCGACTTCCCCGACCGCGGGCAGCGCCGCAGCGAGTGTCGTCGCGATCAGCAATGCTGTTACCGGTCCCGTTTTCATGGTTGGGGGCCTCCTGCCTGGTTTGGATGAGGACGGGTTCGCTTCCGTACCGGTCGGCTGTCCCGCCGTGACGCGGATCCGCGCGCTATCAGCCGGGAGCCGCACGAGTCCCGCACCACGAGAGGAGCGGGCAGCACTTCGTGCTTGGACTCCGGAGGGCCGTCGGATCTCAGCGATGAGATCAGAAGACGCACCGCCCGCGCCCCCAGTTCGTAGGCGTCGACGTGCACGGTCGTGAGCGGCGGACTCAGGTAACGCGCGATCGCGATGTCGTCGAATCCGACCACGGCCAAGTCCCGCGGAATCTGGATGCGGCGCAGCGCGAGCGCACTGACCAGCCCGACCGCCATCGAATCGTTCGCCGCGAACACCGCGGACGGAAGGGAGCCCTGTCGAACGATCTCCTCCACGATTTCGTAACCCGAGGCTTCCGTGAAGTCTCCGCGAAACTCGAGCGCGGACGACGGCTCGACTTCCGCGTTGCGCAAAGCGTCCCGGTAGCCGCGAAGCCGCTCCGCAGCGTCCGCATTGCCCGCCGGCCCGGCGAGCGTCGCGATATGGCGGTGACCGAGCGCCAGCAAGTGTCCCGTGGCGGAGTAGGCACCGTCGAAGTTCGCGATCGACACGGCGCTGCACCCGGTGACGTCGAAGCGCGGGTTCAGCAGGACGACCGGAAACGTCTGCTTGATTCGATCGATCCCATGCGCCGAGCCGGCGTCCGGCGACATGATGACCAGTCCGTCGATTCGCCCTTGCATCGACCGCGCGGCGGATAGGACGGTGTCAGTGTCGGCGTGAGAACTGGAAATGAGTGTCTGGAAGCTCTGCTCACGCGCGGCGTGGTCGAGGCCGCGGATGACCTCGGAGAAGAACTCCCCGTGGAGATCGGGGAGGAGCACGCCGAGCGTGTGAGTCCGGCGGGTGCTGAGACTCCGCGCCGCCCCGTTCGGCCAGTAGTCCAGTGCGTCCGCCGCGGCTCCGACCCGCTGTCGCGTCGCTTCGCTGACTCGGGCGCTGCCGTTGAGAGCGCGCGACACCGTGGCGATCGAGACTTCCGCCGCCCGGGCGACGTCGCGGATGGTAGCCAACTGATTCTCCCACAGGGTGTTCCACGATCCGAGCTCGGTAGCTTCCGGGCACGTCTCCGACGACGGAAACGGTATGTAAACGTTTACACGAAACTGGGGGTCTCCGTCAACTCCGCCAAGACCTTCCCCATCTTGGCTGGAATCGGCAAGGGCTGGCGCCGGGGGGCCGGCTCGCGATGTCGAGGCCTCGGTGGGGGTCCGATGCGACCACCGGCCGCGGGTGCGCTACTCTCAGGAACTCTGGTGAGCGTGGATCCGGCCCGGCGGTTTCGGGCCGACCCAT
>JALGZO010000585.1 GCA_025774865.1 bacterium
TTCGTAACAATAGGCTTCTTGCCTCGCCTGGAGGCCTCGGTGCGGGCGACGGTCTTTCCCAACACGGAGCTGCTGGAGGGCGAGGACGCGCCCCAGGTCGACCGCTCGGCGAGTGCCCGGATTCAGATCCTCCGAGGGGGGCGGTGGCCAGCCGTCGCGGTCGGCATCGACGACGTCCGCGGGAATCGCCTCTTCCACTCACTGTATGCCGTTGGTACGCAATCGATTCAGGCGCTGACGCAAGTCGAGCTCCGGGGATCGCTGGGCTACGGTTCGACCGCGCTCGATGCCCGAGAACACACTCTGGACGGGGTCTTCGGGGGATTCGAGGGGATATTTTGGCACCGTGCGTCGTTGATCGTTGACTTGGACACCGAGAAAGTTAATTCTAGTATCCGTCTGATGATCTTCAATCGAGTGAGCCTCCACCTGGCGTGGCTGGATTTGGAAACCGTCTCGGGGGGGTTAGGCTGGACTCAGGTCTTCTGAGGGGGCCATCGGGCGGAAGCCAAGTGCCACAATGCTTCACTGAATAGCACCACAGGCGGTGAGCTCTCTCGTGCGGCCGAGCGTCACCTCCCAATGGGGGATCTGCACTATGTCTCTGAAATCACATCCGAAGCTCGTCCTCGCGGTGCTCTGTCTCTCCCTCTTCGCCATCGCCGGCGCAGACTCGAACTGCGCCAAGGTCAGCGACCCGGTCTCGCCCGGAGACGGCACTGGTCTCCAGGCATCGGGCGGTGGGCGGTCCGATTGCATGAAAGCGTGCACGCGGGCCAAAAACGACGCCAAGAGAGAAGAGCGGGATCTGCACCGGGATAACGTCGACGCTTGCGACAGCGATCCCGAGTGCCTCCGCGAAGAGGCGGCACGCCACGCGGCTCGCATGGCCGAGATCATGCGTGATTTCCACGTGTGCCGAGAGGACTGCCACGAACAGGGCGGCGGCGGCGGCGGCCAATAGCCGCGGGCGGTGATCCGTCGGGTTCGGCAGATCCGCGCATTCGACAGCCTTGCCAGAGACACGGGCTCACGGCGACGTGACCGGCGTCGTGAGTTCGAGTGCCCGCCGCTGATCGTGGAGCCTCACCTCGCCACGTCGAGCACCGGACAGTACGGTCCGATCTCTTCGCGCACCCACCAGCTTCCGCTCGCCTCCCTGACCGGGGGCTCCGCGAACCGGTAGTCCCACACCACCGCACGCAAGTAGCGCGGCGGACGCTCCGGAAACGGATTCGAGCCGAGGAGTCCCAGCACGGGCGGTGATCCTTCCCCCACGCGCCGCAGGAACGAAATGAACCAGGGGTGGGATCGCGGGCTTCCGAGCGCGGCGAACCACATCTGCCAGTCGAGCCGCGGCATGTGTGGTTGCACGAACTCGGGCCGACGGTCCGGATCGCCCGGCTTCCACTGGAACTCGTACGGCGTCCAGGCTTTCCCGTCGTTCGAACCCTCCACGACGATCTCCCGACGCACCGTCGTCATGTTCGCGAAGAGTCCGTACCCGTTGATCGTCCGGAATGGCTGCACGGCCTGCACCGCGACGATCGCGAAACGTGGCAGACTATCGTAGCCCGCGAACCGCCCCTGCATCTGGATGCCCGAGAGCATGACGAAGACACCCATCATCGTCCACGCGAGTCCGTGTCCCCACCGGCTCGGCTTCCGAGAGCCGGCGCCCGGTGGCCCCGGGGAGACGCCGAACAGCGAGTCGTCCAGAAGCATGAGGCAGAGAACCACGGTCAGCAGGTTGAAGAAGCCGTAGTTCCCCGTCGCCGCGATGCCGAGCTGCAGCAGCGTGATCAGGACGGCGGCCCCGGCCCGAAAGCGGGAGGGCGTGAACACGAGAAACGGCACCCCGAGCTCCGCCACGAACATCAAGGCCGTGGACACCCGATGGAACATCTCCGGCATCCAGTGCACGTGCCAGCCCACCCACACCGGCAGACACGTGGTCCAGAAGTGGTACTCGAGAGCCGAAAGGTCCCGCCAAGTGGGATCGCCGCTCGTGAGCTTCACGACGCCCGACATGAACACGAGCTTGAACAGCAGCAGCCTCAGCAACCAGACGGCGACGCGCGACGGGGGCCGATCGCTCGCGAGACCGGGCGCCCACACCTTCCACGGCGCGACGAACGCGGCAAGCGCGAGGGTCTCGAGCAGCAGAATGTCCCACTGAAAGCTGAAGAAGACGCTGCCTACCGCGACGAGCGAGAGATAGACCGCCCAGAGCAACACGCAAGCGAGTCCCGGGAGGACCCCGGCCAGAAGCATCACGGACAGCATGATCCCGGTGCCGGTGAGCGCACTCAGAGCCGACCCGTTGGTCCCGACCCACCAGCAGAGCGTCGGCGCCCGCCAATAGCACGCGGGGCTTTCCTCCATGAGCGACAGGGTCTCCGACGCCGGCTGGATTCCCTCCGGCCCCACGAGCCCTTGGATCTGTGAGCCCAGGGAGACGAATGCAATCGCCGTGGTGACCCCGAGCGCGCGCAGGAACAGCCAGCGCGCGACGAGGAAGCGAGATTCGCTCAGCCGACTGACCTCGACGTGCGGTGAGATTCCGGAAGGACCTCCAAGACCTGGAGGGCAGCCTTCGTGCTGTTGAACGGAGGCATCACGTAGACGCCCTGGGCGAGGGGCAAGCTATCCAGGAGAGCTTCGCGCGCGACGTCGATCCCCACCCGACGCGCGTCCTCGGGGCTTGCGCTGTCCGCGAGCCGTTTCAGGATCCGCTCGGGCACCTCCATGCCGGGCACCTCGTTCGAGAGGAACTCCGCGTTCTTGTAGTTGCGCAACGGGAGAATCCCCACGAGCGTCGGAATTCGACAGTGCTCCGTCCGGCGAATGAAGTTCTCGAAGACACTCGAATCGTACACCGGCTGCGTCATGCAGAACTCCGCTCCCGCCTCGACCTTGTACTCGAACCGGCGGATCTCTTCGTCCAGGTTGATCGCGGCCGGGTTCGCCCCGCAGCCGAGTAGCAGCCCCGTGGGCTGATCGATCGGATTCCCCGCCAGATCCTGCCCGTGGTTCAGTCGGTTCGCGATCTGCATCAACCCGATCGCGTCCACGTCGAAGACCGCCGTGGCGTCCGGGTAGTCACCGAGCTTCGGAGGATCACCCGTGATGATGAGGATGTTGCGGAGGCCGATGGCCCCGGCTCCGAGCAGGTCGGACTGCATGCTCAAGAGGTTCCGGTCCCGGCAGCAGTAGTGCAGGATCACGTCGATGGCGACGCGCTGCGTCGCCAGGATCGCGAGCGCGGCGGAGCTCATTCGAGCGCTCGCCCGCGGCCCGTCCGGAATGTTCACCGCGTCGACCCCCGCCTCCCTGAGACGTGCGATCCTCTTGAGGCTCTTCTCCGGATTCGGACTCTTCGGCGGGGAGATCTCGACCGACGTGACGAACTGGCCCGCGGCGATCTTGGCCGCGAGGTCCGATTTCTCCGCTTGCGGCACCGGAGCCGCCGCCGACTCGACGACTCGTACCGCCGGGATCGGCTCGGTCGGCGTGAGCTTGTGATCGTCGGGGCGCACGGATAGAACGGCGCGTTTCACGGCCCTCACGTGTTCGGGCGTCGTTCCGCAGCAACCGCCGATCACTCGCGCGCCCGCTCTCACGAATCTCCGCGCGTACTTGGAGAAGTACTCCGGCGACGAGAGGTACATGAAGCGACCCTCGACGAGTCGCGGCGATCCGGCATTCGGCATCACGGCCGTGGGGCGATCCGTACAATTGATCATTCTCTGAAGCGCCTCGAGCATCGGCTGCGGACCGACCGAGCAGTTGAGTCCGATCACGTCGGCGCCCCACTCGTCCAGGCTGCGCGCGATCTTCTCCGGCGGGTCACCGAGAGCGGAGTCCCGATCTTCCGTGATGCTCACCATAGCGACCACGGGCTTGTCCGAGACCTCGCGAACGGCCGCGATCGCTTCGCGGACTTCCTCCAGCCGGCGAATCGTCTCGATCAGGAAGAAGTCCACGCCGCCTTCTTCGAGAGCTTCGGCCTGCGCGCGGAAGGACGCCCGAGCCTCCTCGAAAGCGATCCGTCCGATCGGCTCGAGCGGTACACCGAGTGGCCCCATCGATCCGCCAACCCAGGCGCGGTCCCCCACCGCCTCGCGGGCGAGCTCGGCGCCCCGGCGGTTGAGCTCGGCGACGCGGTCGGAAAGCCCGTGGGACACGAGTTTGAAGTCGTTGGCGCCGAACGTGTTCGTCTCGACGAACTCGGCCCCCGCCTCGACGTAGGCGCGGTGGATTTCCTGGACGAGCTCGGGCGAGGTGGCGTTCAGCTCGTCGAAGCAACGGTTGATATAGACGCCCTTGGCGTAGAGCATCGTGCCCATCGCGCCGTCTCCGACGACGACACCCGCCTGCAATCTCTCCGCGAAGGTGAGTCTCACGAGCGCTTCCCCCGTTCCGGAGATTGTTCCACAGGATCGGACCGCGCGTCGACGTAGGGGGACGAAAAAGAGCGCCGCGCCCGGCGACTGCTCCGGGGTGCGGCGCTCCCTTGTGGAGTGGCCTGAGATTCCCTCGGGGTCTGCGCTGTCCCCGGCGGGGGTCCGGACCCGAGCCGGTGACCCGGGGCCCTTCGTCCATCAGTACCCCGGGTGGCGAGTCGGGTTCCCGAGAATCGGGGGCGATCCTTGACTCGGACCACAGGCTCCGGAATGATGCGGGAGTTCGGGAAAGGAGCCGCCTTGACCGTCGAGAGAGCCGGCGTCACGGAGTTCGGGGGAAAGCCCATCACCCTGGTCGGACCCGAGATCCAGGTCGGGGAACGCGCCCCGGCCTTCGAGGTTTTGGGCACGGATATGCGGCCTCTGTCGTCGGACCTACTCGAGGGGAAGGCACAGATTCTGCTGTCGATCCTCTCGGTCGACACGAACGTCTGCCGGGCCGAGATGAAGGAGTTCTCGCGTCGGCTCTCGACCCAGCCGGGCCTCGAGATCCTGGTAGTCTCCACCGACCTTCCGTTCAACATGAAGCGATGGGCCGTCGCCACCGACGTGACGAACATCACCTTCGGATCGGATCACCGGGAGTTGTCGTTCGGCCGCGCGTGGGGCGTTCTGATGAAAGAGGTGCGGCTGTTCTCGCGCGCCGCGTTCGTGGTGAACCCCGCCGGCGAGGTGACCCACGCGGAGTATGTTCCCGTGATCGGTGACCAGCCGGATTTCGACGCCGTGTGGGAAGCCGCGAAGGAGGCCGCCACGGCTTCGGAACCTGGCGAACGACGCTGACGCCGATCAGCGTTGGAGAAGAACTTTGGCGGTGGCGACCTCGCCGCGTGAAGTCGTCGCCCGCACGAAGTACATGCCGGGCGCCACCGGCTCCCCGTGGTAGTCTCGGCCGTTCCAGACGATTGTGCCGCTCCCGGCCTCGTAGCGGCCGGAGCCAGCCAACGCGACGCGCCGTCCGGCCGTGTCGTAGATGGTGAATACGACGACTCCGGGCCTCGGCAGGTGGAACTCGGCGAACGCACTCCCGCGCGCGGGGTTCTGAAGCACGCGAAGGCCGAACGGCTCGTTCGCCCCTGCAACGTCGGGCGCCGACGTCGGATCTCCGTCGGGGG
>JALGZO010000586.1 GCA_025774865.1 bacterium
GTCCCGTTCTCGCCCGTGATGAGCACGCGCGCTTCCGCATGGGCTGCGCGCTCCAGGGCGTCTCGGAGCCGCTTCATGGCCGCACTCGATCCGAGGAGTCCGTCGCCGGGTGCGATCGCGCGGGACAGCTCACGATTGCGCCGTCGGAGCGAACTCGTCTCCAGCGCATTGCGCACCGCGACCAGCAATCGCCCCGGGTCCAGCGGTTTCTCGAGGTAGTCGAACGCGCCGAGCTTCGTCGCCCGCACCGCGGTCTCGATCGTCGCGTGGCCCGACATGACGATCGCGGGAACTTCACTGCCGCCGTCGCGGATCTTCGCGAGTAACTCGAGACCGTCCATCCCGGGGAGGCAGACGTCGAGGAGGACGAGGTTCGGCGCCTCCTCTTGGAGGAGCTCGACGCCGCGCTCGGCGCTCTCGGCTGTGAACGTGCGATAGCCCTCATCCGCCAAGAGCCCGGAGAGCTGGGTGCGGATGTTCTTCTCGTCGTCGATGATCAGAATCTGGCGCACGTCAAGGGGCCGGCGTTCGGCAGTTCGGGTTCACGACGAGCACGTCGGAGAACGACTCCTCCGTGAGACGTCGCAGGTACAGAGCACGCTTGCTCGGAAACGTCGCGAGCACCTCGCGAGAGAGGTACTTCGTCTCCAGCTCCGCGAGGTCGCCGAGAAACGTGGGGTCCTTGGCGCGCTTTCCGGTGCGGTCCTCCCAGGTCAAGAGCTCGAGGTAGACGAGCTCCGGCAGCTCCTCGATGCCGTAGATCCGGCGTTGCCAGCGGGCCAGGTTGCCCGCGTTGTCGAAGCGCTGGTAGAGCCGCTGCATCGCGCCGACGTCCAGCGAGTGCTTCGGAGAGTGGCTGAGCGGGTACGAGTCGAGCCGAATCGCTTCCGCCAGGACGTCCACCCCTTCCGGCCAACTGCTCTGACCCAGCGTGCGGTAGAGGACGCGGTAGCGGTCGTTCTCGCCGAGGTAGAGCGCGTGCGGCGACGACGGATCGATGTCGGACACTTTCATACGACCTTCCCAGCCGGTCGGCAGCAACCAGAGCTTGTAGAACGGATGGTAGGTGAAATCCTCCTCCGGATGATGGAACCCGATGGAGCCGTCCTCGACGCGGATCAACACGGCGTCGGCCGCCCCCGTCCAGCCGAAGGGAACCGTTTCCCAGCGGATCTCGGCGATGGTCCAGCCGCGCGGCAGCGACTCGCGAATCGCGACCAGGGCGCTCGACACCTTGACGGCGTCCAGGGGGAGCGACCCGCAGGGGTTGGTCGCCCCGGCGTTCGCCACCGACCCGGCCAGGGTCGCGGCCGCCACGGCGTTGAGCAGGGTGCGAGGGTGTCTCAACGGCTCTCCTCGGGCTCCACGGGAAGGTCCAGCACGAAGTGGGCGCCTCGGTCCGTGCTTGTCCACTTTAGCGTACCTCGGTGGTCTGTCGCGATCCGATGCACCATGGCGAGCCCGAGGCCCGATCCGCCGGTCTTGCCGCTGATCCCGGGCTCCAGGATGGAATCGCGGATCTTGTCGGGGATTCCGGGACCCTCGTCGGACACTCCGAGGGTCGCCCGTCCGGCGCCTTCGGTCACTTCGAGCCGGATCGTCCCACCGTTCTCCATCACCTCGGAGGCGTTCTTGACGAGATTCGTCACGGCCCGACGGATCTGATCGCGATCGGCCACGAGCGGCACCGAATCGGGACCCTCGTACACGAGATCGATCCCCGCCTTCGCTCCCTGGAAGAGCTCCCGCACGCTCTTGACGATCTTGGCGAGGTCGGTCGGCTCGAATCGCGGGGCGGGCATCTTCGCGAAGTCGGAGAACGATTCCGAGATGCGGGCGAGATTGTCGACCTCCTCCCCGATCGAGCGAAGACACTCCTGGGCGTCGGAGTCCGGCGGAACGCGCCCGCCGAGCCGGTGGATGGCGAGCTTGATCGGGGTGAGGGGGTTGCGCACCTCGTGGGCGATGCGGCGAGCGACGTCGCGCCACGCGGCGACCCGTTCCACCCGGATCAGCTCGTCGCGGGACCGCTCCAGGCGTTCCCCCATGCGGTTGAACGCGCGCACGAGATCCCCGATCTCTCCTTCGGCCCGGACGTCGGCTCGCTGTGACAAGTCACCCGCCGCGATCCGGTCGGCCGCGCCCGCGAGCTCGACGACCGGTCGGCTGATGCGCCGGGCCGTGACGCGCGCGGCGAGGTACGCCACCGTCGCCGCGAGCAGAAAGATCCCGACCGACGAGATCCAGAACCATCGCATCCGGACCTGTTCGAAGATCTTGAGCTGCTGGTAGAAGCCGTACTCTTCGCCCGCCGAGACGAGCGCGACCGCGAGCTCCGGCTCGAGCACGACGCCGATGGCGCGGGCCGCTTCACCGTCGCTCGCCGCCCGAAAGAAGCGCAGCGTTCTCCCGCGGCGCGTCTCCGGATCCTCGTCTCCGGCGAGCTTGTTCCACTCGGCGCTCGAGGGAATCTCCACGTCCTCGAAGGATGCGCCGGTGGCGGTGATGACCCGGGTGCCTTCCGCCGTTTCGTAGGCCGCGAAGTCGAAGTTGGTCTCCGCCAAGAGATCCTTCGCCAGCGCCTCTTCGTCGGCCGGCGGAGGGGCGGCCGGCAGCCACTCGAGCACGAGCTCGGCGTCCGATCGGAGGTGATCGACCAGCTCGCCGTAGAGGGTCGCAGCGTGATCGAACGACGCCTCCACCCCCGGGTTCTGAAGGCTCGTGATCGCCCCCGAGAGTCGGCCCGTGGCGATGATCGTCACCAGGAGCGAAGGCACCGAGGCGAGGAGGAGGAAGCTCACGAGGAGCCGGGTCTCGAGCTTGCGGGACTTCAGGGTGACGCCTGCCTCTCCGGGGGATCGGGCCACTCTAGGGACCGCGTTCTCGCACTGTCAACGCGGCACGGGGGGGGAAGGGGCGCCTTCGGGGATTGACCCGGGGTGCCCCCTGGCCGTTATATTGGGATATAGTAGACTAGACGGTCCACTATTCCAGTAACGCGGAGGGGGGCCATGCGAGTCGCGTCGTGGATGGTCGAGTCCACCGGACAGCCGATGACGCTACAGGACCGCGAGGACGTCCCGAAGGCGGGCGAGGTTCTCGTCGAGGTCCGCGGGTGCGGCGTCTGTCACACGGATCTGGGCTTTTACTACGAGGGCATTCCGACCCGTCATCCGATGCCGCTGACACTCGGGCACGAGGTGGCGGGCCAGGTGATCGAGGCAGGACCGGGCGCCGAAGAGTGGGTCGGCCGCGCGGTCGTCATCCCCGCCGTGATTCCCTGCGAGACCTGCGACGCCTGCACGTCCGGGCATGGTTCCGTCTGTCCGAATCAGATCTTCCCGGGCAACGACGTGCACGGCGGCTTCGGCTCGCATCTCACCGTGCCCGCGCGCGGACTCTGTCGCGTTCCCGATCTCGACGATCCGCTGCAAAACGCCGACCGGCTCGAGCTCGCCGATCTCTCCGTGATCGCGGACGCCATCTCGACGCCCTACCAGGCGATCGCCCGGAGCGGATTGCAGGCGGGCGATCTCGCGATCTTCGTGGGCGTGGGCGGCGTGGGCGGCTTCGGGGTGCAGATCGCGGCGTCGCTCGGCGCCCATGTGGTCGCCATCGATGTCGATCCGGATCGGCTCGACCTGATATCGCGCTACGGAGCGTCGCTGGCACTGCGATCCGACGACATGTCGTTCAAGGAACTCCGCGCCGCCGTCCGCAGTTTCGCGGGCGAGAGACAAGTCCCGTCCTGGCGCCATGCGATCTTCGAGACGTCCGGCTCGGCGTCCGGACAGGCGACGGCGTTCGGCCTCGTCGGCCACGGCGCCCATCTCTCGATCGTCGGCTTCACTCCGGCCAAAGTCGAAGTCCGGCTGTCCAACCTCATGGCGTTCGATGCCACCGCGCAGGGCAACTGGGGATGTCTGCCCGAGCACTATCCGAAGGTGCTCGAGCTCGTGCTCTCCGGCGCCGTGGCGGTACGACCCTTCGTCGAGCGCCGTCCTCTCGACACCATCAACGAGACCTTCTCGGATCTGCACGAGCACCGCGTGTCCCAGCGGGTCATCCTCGTTCCGGAGTCATGATGATGGATATGAAGAATCACGACCTGGTCGACGACCACCGACGCCCGGGCGTCCTCTACGACGAGACTCCGCTCCGCGACGACAGCGGCGAGACCGTGGAAGGTCTCCATGTCGTTCACATCACTCTCGACAATCCGAGCCAGCTGAACTCCTACACCACCGACATGATCAAAGGCGTGATCCTCGGGATGCGAAGGGCGTCGACCGATCGGGGCTGTGTCGCCGTGGTCTTCTCCGGCGGCGGGAACCGCGCATTCTGCACGGGCGGCAACACGGAGGAGTACGCCGAGTACTACGCGGGCCGTCCGCTGGAGTACCGCCAGTACATGCGGCTGTTCAACGACATGGTCACGACGATCCTCCACTGCGACAAGCCGGTCATCTGCCGCGCTAACGGGATGCGCGTCGCGGGCGGACAGGAGATCGGCATGGCCTGTGATTTCACGATCGCCCAGGACCTCGCGGTGTTCGGACAGGCCGGACCGAAGCACGGATCGGCCCCGGACGGAGGCAGCACGGATTTCCTGCCGCTCTACGTCGGCATCGAGCGGGCGATGGAGAGTTGCACACTCTGCCGTCCGTGGAGCGCGCACAAGGCACAGCGTCTCGGGCTACTGACCCGCGTCGTTCCCGGGCTCCGAGTCGGCGGCGAGTTCGTCCCGAACCCCCTCGTCATCACCGATCAGTGGCTCGACGAATGGGGCCGCGTCGTCCATGGTGACTTCGTGACCGGCGACGCGAAGAAGGAAGCGAAGAAGCTGCTCGCGGGAGGTGAGGTGGACCTCTCGCTTCTCGACCGTGAAGTCGACGCGTTCATCTACGCGCTCGCGATGACGATGCCCGAGTGCCTCACGAAGACGATCGAGAGCGTGCGCAAGCACAAGCTCGAGCACTGGGATCGGAATCGCGAGACGAACCGGGCCTGGCTCGCCGGCAACATGATGACCGAGGGGCGCGCGGGGTTCCGCGCGTTCCACGAGGGCTCGAGGGAGTGTCGCGAGCCCGACTTCCTGTTGCTGCGTCGCCGGCTGGCGGAAGGTGAGACCTGGAACGACGCGCTCACGGAGGAGATTCTCGCGAAGGCGCACGGCCGCGTGGCGGTCCACCCGTGAGCGGCCGTGTGACCGACCGCGGTACGGTCCGCCGCGAGACGCTCGAGGACGGCAGCGTGTGGCGGGTCGTCCTCTCCGCGCCGAAGGCGAACATACTGGACGAAGAGATGATCCTCGCGCTCACGGATGTCTTCCAAGAGGCCGGCCGTACCGCGGACCTCAAAGCGATCGTGATCGAAGGAGAGGGCGCGCACTTCTCGTTCGGCGCGAGCGTGGAGGAGCACCTCCCCGCGACCGTCGGCCGCATGCTGTCCCATTTCCACGGGATGTTCCGCGCCCTGTTCGACTGCCAGATCTTCTGCGTCGCGGCGGTAAGGGGGCAGTGTCTCGGGGGCGGGCTCGAGCTCGCGTCGTTTTGTCACCGCGTCGTGGCG
>JALGZO010000587.1 GCA_025774865.1 bacterium
GATGCGCTACGCGCACCTGGCATCGAACGAGACCGACCGCTGGCAGCGGGAACTCGACGCGCGGCCGTTGTCACCAGCGCGTCACCAGAAGGTGTCCGAAATCGGAAGGGACGATGTTGCATCAAGTTAGGAAGTGCCGGGAGCGGGGATCGAACCCGCACGGGAGAGCTGTCTCCCAGCGGATTTTAAGTCCGCTGCGTCTACCGGTTCCGCCATCCCGGCCAGGCCCGCGAGACCTTAGCGCGACACCGGTCGGGAGACAATCGCCTCCGTGGGCGAGGCCGGCCCGGGAGGGGCGCCCCCCGGGCCGTTTCTTGGAGGCGGCACCCAGATTCGAACTGGGGATAAAGGATTTGCAGTCCTCTGCCTTACCACTTGGCTATGCCGCCCGGCATCAAGACGGCGCGAGGACGCCGAGACGGGCTCAGGACGTCCTCGCGAGAAGTTTGGAGCGGGAAACGGGACTTGAACCCGCGACATCCACCTTGGCAAGGTGGCGCTCTACCACTGAGCTATTCCCGCTCAAAGCGACGAAGCAGGTTAGGTTTTCACTCGAGGGGTGTCAACCTCTAAGCGGCCGAGCTCACTCCAGGATCGAGATGGAGGCGCTCCCCTGCCCCTTCACGGTGGAACCCAGCGGCACGGGCCGGTCCATCGGCGCCGTGAGGATCGCGCGGTCGAGGCCGCACAAGGCTTGGACGGCGCGACGATCGTACTTCGTGCCGGCATCCTCCTGGAGCATCCGCAGCGATTGCAGCAACGAGTTCGCCTGTCGATACGAGCGGTCGGAGGTCATGATGTCGAACGCGTTCGCGACGATCAGGATGTGCGTGGTCAGTGGCAGGTCGTCGCCCGAGACGCCGTCCGGGTAGCCCGAGCCATCGCAACGCTCATGATGGTGACGGATGATCGGCGCGATCGGCGCGAAAGCCGGTATCCTTCTCACCATGGCCTCGGCCCGGGCCGAATGGGTTCGCAAGAGCTCGAGTTCTTCGTCAGTCAAGCGGTCTTCCTTGCGGATGATCGATTCGGGGAGCAAGAGCTTGCCGATGTCGTGCAAGAGAGCGGCCCGACAAACCACACGCACGGAATCGTCGTCAAGATCGAGCGACCGCGCCATCTCCTGACAGTAGCGTGCGACTCGCTCGGAGTGACCTCGCGTGTACGGATTCCGCTCGTCGATTTCACGGGCGAACAGGCCCAAAGTATCTTCGAGGACGTTTGCGCTCAACCGGGCGGCCGCGCTCCTATCCAGCGCCGCGACCATGAGACGCGAGAGGTTTGTCAGGAGGACGAAGTCGTCACCATCGAATTCGCGATCATCCCGGGGGCTCTGGATGATAAGCACGCCGGCGAGGCTCTCTCCTCGGAGGAGCGGCGCGGCCATCGTGTCCAGCGGAGCGCTCGCCGGGCTCTTGTCCCCTTCGCTCACAGCAAGCCTCTCGGGGTTCGACAACAGAAGTGGGGCCCGCTCACGAGCGGCTGCCGCTGCAATGCCCTCGCCGAGAGGGATCCGCTGGCCGGACAGCTCCGCCGCCCCGTCTCCCGCCGCTCCGACCGTTATGAACTCCCCCCGGCTCTCGTCAGGCGCCAGCAGGTACGCGGTCTTCGCCCTCACGGCCTCGAGGGCTTCGTGTAGGAAGGGCTCCAGCGGAAGTTCGCCGTCGGACGCCATCAGGACCTCGGCGGCGCGGACGACGCTGCGGCCCGCTCGAGGCGTCGGGGCCTTGGATGTCGCGGAAGGTACGTCGACCGGTGGGGCGGCCGGAGCGACGCTCTCCCGCGGGATGCCCTCCTCGTCCTTCTGTCGCCGGCGCGCCAGCTCTTCAGATAGGATCCGGTGGGACGCCGCGACGACATCGACCACGACTCGTCTGAGCTCGCTCCGGACGAGTGCGAGACTCCCGATCGCCGAAAGCCCGATCAGGCCCAGAACGACCCCGGTGGTGCTGAACAGCGCCTCGAGTCGCACGGCTCCCACGCGATCGAGCACGAAGATCGCAAGCGACAAGGGTCCGACTGACAGCAGAGCGAGACCAAGAGACATCCGGCGTCCCGCCTGCGGCATCCTCGCCGGGGCGCTCGTCCGGGCGCCACGAGTCGCGGCCGACTCGCGCTTGCGTTTGCTCAACCCTCTCCCTCCGGATGTGGAGCTTCGTGGCTCTCGGCATCACTATCGACAGGTCGTGCGGTGGCGTTGAGTCGGAGACGGTCCGACGGGCAGTGCATCCCAACGGTGCTCAGAAAAGGACAACCCTGCCGAGATTCGGCAGTTCTCCCGTCAGGACTCCGCGGGGGATTCCGGAGTGCTTACGGCGTGGGCGCCGCGGTAGCCGCGTTCGCGCGCGACGTCGGAGAACGCGCCAGCCTCGTCCTCGGTCTTGAACCTCCCGACCCGGACGTGGTACGTGCCGCCGATGTGCTCCACCGTAACCGGCTCGTCGAAGCGAAGTCGCGCCGCCGAGGCGGCTTCTTCGGCCTGGGCCGCGTCATCGACCGAATGGACCTCGACGGTCCACAGATGCTGCCGATCGGGCGAGGGGTCGGTGTTTGGTGACGGGAGCACCGGCGCCCGGGGCGCGCATCCGAAGCCACAGCCGAGCAGAACCGCGAGAGAGAGAACGGATCGAGCCACGAGGGTCACCTCCGGGCCCAGGATTCCACGTCGCGTCGGGTCCCGGCAAGCGGCATGTTCCCAACGAAGCTCGGGCTCAAGCATTACCGGCCAGGACGGCGTCGTACACGCGACATGTGCCGTCCACGACGCGCTCCCAGTCGTATTCGGCCTCGATCCGCGCACGGGCCTTCTCGCCCATTTCACGACGGCGGTCTGGCGCGGCCAGGAGAGCCGCGAGGTGACGGCCCAGGTCGTCCGCGTCGCCGGCTCGGAAAGACGCCCCCACCCCCTCGAGCACCTCGAGATTTTCCGGTATGTCACTGCCGAGCACCGGCCGGCCGTAGCTCATTGCCTCCAGAAGCGCGAGTGAGAGCCCTTCGATCGAGGAGGGAATCACGACGAGTGCGGCATGCTGCTGCAGGGATGCCAGCTCCTCCCCGTAGACCGGTCCCAGAAACCGCGCACTCTCGGCCGCTTCTCGGCGGCACGAGGCGACGTAATCATCCGTGAAATGCCCCCCCCCGGCGACGACCAGCGGCCACTGGGCGGCCGATTGCCGATGGGCGCGCACGAGTACGTGAAGGCCCTTCTCCGGTACGAGCCGTCCGACGAACAGCACGTATCGTTCGGGCGAAAGACCTTTGCGGCGAATCGGCTCGTCCGAGGCGGGCGCCGGCACGTCCGTGCCGTTCGGGATGTAATGGATGCCCCCTGCTCCCCGATCCCGGAAGTGATTCTCGAGCGTTCGCGACACGACGATCGTCGCATCCGAAAAGTGCAGGGCCGTCCACTCGCAAAGGCGAAGGTAGGACGCCGCGACTTTACCCCACTTCTCACGGCGCCAATCGAGCCCATGCACGGTCACGATCGTCTTCTTGCGCGTGAGTCGCGGAAGCCACGCGAGCGACGACGGGCCGAGGGCGTGGTAGTGCACGATGTCGGCGCGCGCAACTGCGGAGTGTCCGGAACAGAGGCCGACATGTGTGATCGCGTCCAGATGCTTCGTGTTGATCGAGGGGAGGCGCACCAGCTCGACACCGTCGAGAGTCGCTTCTCTCGGCGTGTAGTGCGGACGGCAGTACACCCGCACCTCGCGTCCTCCGGCCACGAGCCGGATCGCAAGCTCCTGGACGTGCCGCTCAATCCCGCCGTAGGTGGCCGGGACACCCTTCTGGCCGATCATCGCGATTCGGATGACGCCACCTCCTCCAGAATCCCCAGCATTCGTTCCACCTGCGTCGCGAGCGCGTACTCTCGTTCGACGATCTCACGACCGCCGCGACCGAGGCGGTGGGCCAGGTCCGCATCGTCGTCGAGTCGGCGCAAGCACGCGGCGAGCTCGTCCGCATTCCCGGGCTCGAAGAGCAGCCCGCACTCCCCGTCCCGCACGATCTCCGGATTGCCGCCTATCCGAGATGCGACGACTGGAACGCCACACGCCAACGCCTCCAACGCGGCGATCGGTGCATTCTCGTACCACTCGGATGGCAAAACGACCGCCCGCGCGGACCGGATACGGGCCAGGAGCTGGGTCCGATCGAGATGGCCGGTGAGCTCGACCCGACCCGCCCCTCGCTCCAACGCTTCTTGGCGCACGCGGCCCTCTTCGGGCCCGGTGCCGGCGATGACCAACTTCGCCCCCGGGGTCGACTCGAGCGCTCGAAGCAGCGTCGAGAGGCCCTTCTCTCGGGAGAGACGCCCCGCGTAAAGAAACTCCGACCCGGGCTGCGCCGCCGGCTCGAACGCCACCGGGTCGAGGCCGTTCGGGACCACCCGAACCCGATCTCGGGGCCATCCGAACTCGGCCAGCTTACCGGCGAGAAACCGACTCGGCGACACGAACGCGCTGATTCCCCGCGCGAGCGTACCGCGGAACCGCTCCACGGTCATCTCCAGCGCCGCCACGTTCTTGACGCAGCGGTGGACCACGGCGTGATGGAATCGGCCGCCCCGACATCGCTCGCAGACCGCGCCCCCGGTGTACAGCAAGTAGTTCGGACAGACTACCTGGTAGTCGTGCAGCGTGTGGACACAGCCGATACCCTCGTCGCGCAGCGCGTCCACGACCGATGAGGAGAGCTGGTGGTGAAAGTTGTGAAGATGGGCGACGTGGGGACGGGTCTCTCGCACCAGAGCTCGGATGCGATCACGAGCCTCCCGCGACCAGATCGCGCGGCCGGCTCCACGCACCCGCCGGACGACGCTGCCGTCATCGTAGTCGATCGTCGAGACGAAGGCGTCGGTGTGCGGAGAGGCTCGGTTGAGCGGCGACCTCATCGAGAAGTGCACGGTCTCATGTCCCGCCGCTTCGTAGCCTCGAATGAGATCGAACATCACGCGCTCGGCCCCGCCCTTGGGCCAGAAGAACTTGTTGACGACGAGGATTCTCATCGCCGACGGCGACCCGCCGGCGGAGGGTCCGGACCGTCGAGGCGAGCGCGACCCGTCAGGCCGGCGGCGACAATGACGCTCAGTGCCCGGAGGACGGCAGTTCCGCCGGGGTACCCGTTTCTCTGGGTTCCTGGGCGACCGTGCAACTCATCCAACATTGAATCTTGCATCCCCGGACATCGTCAAGGACGCCCGGCGTGGAATGGCTCGCCTCGATCTCTGCCCACGTCATCTCGCTCAGGTTCCCGAGCGGCCGGTTGAGGATATTGCACGGATACACTACTCCCCGGTGGTCAACGTGGATGTGCTCCACCGCCGCGGTGCACGGCTCACGGCGAGCTTTGCCGTCGACGTAGTCGATGATGCCGTCCGTGTAGTAAGCACGGAACCAATCTTTCGGCCGCGTCGAGCGGAGCTGCGCGGTGGAAATCTCGTACAGGTCTTCGCGCGTCCGCGAGTCGCGGGGAACGATCATGTCGTTCTGGTCCCCGAAATAGACCTCGCTCGAGTGGACGACGGAGCACACGTAGTCGACACCGAGCCGCTCGGCCAGGCGCTTCACCTCGAGCAGCGCTCCCGGGTTGTCCTTGGACCCGGTACAGGCGAGCCCGAGATCCGTGATCCCGACCTTCTTGAGCTCGTCGACGGTGTTCATGATCTTGTCGAAGCAGCCCTTGTGGTTCCGAATCCGGTCGTGAAGCTCCCCCACCCCGTCCGTGGAGATGCGGATCGCGATCGGCCCATCCTTCGCCATCTCCTTCGCCTGGCTCGCGATCTTGTCCGTCAGGACTCCGTTCGTGGAGAACACGATTCGGGGTGAGCCCAGGTGGTCGCGCAACACCGAGATGATCTCGGGAACGTCGTCTCGCATGAACGGCTCGCCACCCGAGATGTTGATGTTCCCGAGGCTCGTCGGGAGGCGACGATACCAATCCGGCGCCAGCTCGTGGCGATCGGGCTTCGACCAGATATCGCACATGACGCAGAACGTGTTGCAGCGATGGTTGATCGCCAGAATCGCCTCACGGGGTCTGAGCTTGAGCATCATCTACCTTCCTGGGAGCGGTCATGCGCGGGCGCCCGTCAGTTCCTTGAGTACCGACGCGATGTACTCGGGCGCCTTCTCGTCCATCTCCGCGTAGATGGGAAGCGATATGACCTCGCGGGCCAGCGTCTCCGCGGCGGGAAACGCACCGGCCGCGAGTCCCAGCCGCGCGTACGCAGGCTGCAGGTGGAGGGCAATCGGGTAGTGAACTCCGACCCCGACTCCTCTCTCGGCGAGAAGCGGGAGGAGGTTCGCGCGGTCGGCGACCCGCACCACATACAAGTGGTACACGTGGCGCACGTCATCATTCCGGGGACTCAACGGACGGACGTCGCTTTCGAGCAGCAGCTCGTCGTACCGGGCGGCGAATCGACGGCGCGCCTCCGTCCAGTCTTCGAGATGACGGAGCTTCACGTCGAGGATGGCGGCCTGCAGCGCGTCGAGCCGGGCGTTGAACCCCTCGACCTGATGCTCGTATTTCGTCGTGCGACCGTGGTCTCGCAGCAGCCGGACCCGGGCCGCGAGCTCCTCATCGTCCGTGGTAATCGCCCCCCCGTCACCGTACGCACCGAGGTTCTTCCCCGGATAGAAGCTGAAGCAGGCGATCCGCGCCAAGGAGCCCGCCCGACGACCCCGATACTCCGCGGCTACGGCCTGGGCCGAATCCTCGATGACCAGGACGTCGTGCCGTTGGGCGATCTCGAGGATCGGAGCCATGTCCACCGGTTGCCCGTAGAGATGTACCGGAACGATCGCCCGCGTGCGGGGCGTGATCGCCGCCTCGAGCTGCTCCGGGTCGAGGCAGCCGTCCTCTTCCCGGCAGTCGACGAAACGGATCGTGGCGCCGCTTTGGCTGATGGCCTCCGTCGTCGCGATGAACGTGTACGGGGATGTGATGACCTCGTCACCGGGACCGATGTCGAGAGCTGCGAAAGCAAGCTGCAGAGCCGCCGTCCCCGAGGCCACCCCGACGGCTTCCCCCGTCCCGCAAAACTCGGCGAAGTTCTTCTCGAACCGCGCGAGGTGCGGGCCTCCGATGAACGCACAAGACTCGATGACCTCTGCGATCGCTGCGTCGACTTCGGGCTTGATCATCCGATACTGCGCCCGCAAATCGTTGAACGGTATCTTCATCAGTTCGTACTCCGCGGCGACGGTTCTTCTGAAGGATAGAGAGCTAACGGCTCCCCGTTCTCGCGAATCGAATCACACGCCCTTTCCATGATTCGGACCACGGAGAGGCCCGCTTCGCCGTTCGATCGGGGCGTTTCCCGCTTCAAGATGCACCGCACGAAGTGCTGGCACTCGTTCTTGAGCGGCTCGTTGTCGTCGAGGCGTGGCGTATAGATGTCCCCGAATCGATAGGACAGCTGGAACTCGCCGAAAGTATCGTAGTGGGGCTGTACCGTGACGCCCTTGTCGTACACTCGAATCTTCTCTTGAGTCGATACGTCGTCGAACACGAGCATCTTCTTGCTGCCAACCACCGTGAATCGACGGATCTTGTCAGGATTGAGCCACGAGACATGTGTATGGGCGACGATGTCTCCCGGGTACTTCAGGTTCAGGAACGCGACGTCCTCGATTCCGGACTGGATGTACGCCTGGCCGGTGCAGCTGACGGATGTGGGCTCGGCGTCCAGGATGTAGTTGAGGATCGAAATATCGTGGGGCGCAAGGTCCCAGATGACATTGATGTCCTCCTGGAACAGCCCCAAGTTCACGCGCGTCGTACTGATGTAGTAGATGTGTCCGAGCTCGCCCGACGAGATCAGCTCCTTCATCTTGTTGACGGCGGCCGTGTAGAGAAACGTGTGTCCGGCCATGACGACGAGGCCACGCTCATCTGCGAGCGCCTTCATCTCCTCCGCCTCGGCGACCGACGCGGCCATCGGCTTCTCCACGAGAACGTGCTTCCCGGTCTCGAGAAGCCGCTTCGCGATCGAGTGATGGGTGGACACCGGAGTGGCGACGACGGCGGCATCGATCTCGGGATCGTTGATCACGTCCTCGAGAGAAGTCGTCGTCTTTACGCTCGGATAGAGCTGCCCCACGTGCCGGAGTCGCTCCTTGTTCAGATCGACCGCGGTCTTCATCTGAACGCTCGGGAACTGGGTGAAGTTGCGGATGAAGTTCGGGCCCCAGTATCCGCAACCGATGACGGCAACCGCTAGCAAGGGAAGGCTCCTTCCAGGTGTGAGTCCGAGAGCTAGTAGGCTCCCTCGCCGGAGAGAACGGCAGGAATTGTTCGGAAGAGGATCTCGAGATCCGTCTTCAGGGACCAGTGATCGATGTAGTAGAGATCGAGCAGCACCATCTCGTCGAATGGGACGCTCGAACGGCCGCTCACCTGCCACAGACCGGTGAGGCCGGGCTTCGCCCGCAGCCGCTTCCTATGCCACTCCTTGTAGTGGTTGAGCTCGTAGAAGATCGGAGGTCGGGGCCCGACGATGCTCATCTCTCCGGCCACCACGTTCAAAAGCTGCGGAAGTTCATCGAGGCTCGTGCGCCGGAGGACCCAGCCGAATGGCGTGACCCGAGGATCTCGCGTCATCTTGAAGACCTGCGTGTCGGAGCGATGATCCGAGAGGTGAAGATCCTGCCCGGTGATGAGCCGGCTCGCGTAGTCACGATGGATCGAATCGTCGGTTTCGAGCCTCATCGTGCGGAACTTGCACATGGTGAACTCGCGCCCGAACTGCCCGGCTCGGACCTGCTTGAACATCACCGGCCCCGGGGAGAACACCTTGATCATGAGCGCGATGAACAGAAACAGCGGTGAGAAAAGCAGCAGAAGGGAAACTGAAACGACGAGGTCGAACGCGCGCTTTATGAACATCCCGAGCGGAGGGCCGCCATCGCTCCGAATGCCGTAGGTCGGGACCCCGTCCACGGTCTCGACCTGCGTGTCGGACACGATCAGGTGCAAAAGGTCGTTCACGTGCCGGACCGGAAGCTGGGCGTGCATGCACCGCGACATCAGCGCGAGCGTTCCCGCCTGTCCCAGGCTGGGGATCGCCACGAACACCTGGTCGGCGCGAACCTCCTGACTGACCTTCGGGAGATCGTCGACGGTTCCCTTGATCGCGACGCCGTCCAGCTCGGTTCCCAGCTTGGCGGGATCGTCGTCCACGAACGCGACCACCTCGTAGTTCAGGCCGACGTTCGTGCGCGTTCTCTCCAGAAACCCGCGTCCTTCAACGCCGGCGCCGACGACGATGATGCGCTTCAGGCGCATTCCACCGAGGTGTCGGTCCAGGCAGATCCGCCGGACGAGAAGCAACCGGACCCCAGACGACAAGAGCAGGGTGAACGTCCAGGCGAAACCGAGGACGAGGCGCTTTTCGAAGAAGTAGTTCGTGCGGGTCACGAAGCCGAGCGCCAGCACGAGGAGGCAGCCGAGGGTGACCGCCTTCAGAATCCCGACCGCCTGATCCAGGAAGGTGGCGATGACCCGCGGCCGGTAGAGCCCGTTCATCCCGTGAATCAGGATCCAGACCGGGATCAGCAAGACCAGCGTCGTGACGTGCTCGAGTCGGATGGACGCGGGAGACCCTGGAAAGAGGCCAGTCGAGAAGCGCATCCAGTGGGCGCCCAGAAAGCCGGCGAAGAGGACGGCCGCATCGGCCACCATGGCGCCGATGACGAGCTTCCACTCGGATGGAGCGTTCTGGAGGCGGGGCGGGAGGGTTTCCTCCGTCGGGTCCAGCTGGTCTGCGGGGCGCTCGTTCGGCTCTCTCATACTTCTCCGCTCACCAACATGAACCGACGTAATCGCAAGTCATGTTATGCGATTACGCGGTCTCGATCCAGTGGATTCTCCGCTCCGGACGCCCGGGCGGCGGCAACAACGCGCGAATAGACCTCGAGCGTGCGGTCGACGACCGCATCGAGGCGGAATCGCCGCTCGGCGATCCCGCGCGCCACCCGACCGTGCTCTCGCGCGGCCGGGGGATCCTCCAGATAGCGTCTCAAAGCGCCAGCGAGGCGCACATCGTCGCCAACGGGGACGAGCATCCCGGAACTCTCGTCCTCCACCAGCCAGCGGGTGCCGCCGACGTCCGTGGCGACGACCGGAAGCCCTGCGGCCATGGCTTCCATGACGGACACCGGTGCCGTCTCCTGCCGCGACGACATCACGAGCATCCCGGCCCCCTCGAGCTCCCGCGCGATCTCGGACGGCCGAAGCGCCCCGAGAAACTCCACACACGCTCCCACGTTGTGGCGCCGGGCGCGGTCCTTCAACTCGGCCTCGTACGCTGGGTCGTCCGCCTCGCCCGCGATCCTGAGGCAGAACTCGCACCCGTCCGAGGCGAGGCGGCCGGCCGCGTCGAGCAACGTCTCGACGTCCTTCCGTGGAATCAGGCGCCCGGTGAACAGCACCGTCCTCGGATCACCCGGACCGCTCACGTCGAAGAAACAGTCCGCGACCGGGTTCTCGATCGCGTGCGTCTGCACGCCACCGAGGCGATCACCGAAGTAGCTCAGCAC
>JALGZO010000588.1 GCA_025774865.1 bacterium
TTGGCGTCGCTCGGGCGAGGAAGTCTCGCGATTCCACGTTCACGGATACCGCGCGATGGCGGTGGTCCTCGCGGCGGTCGACCTCGGTGCCCGTGACGCCGAGGAGATCGTCGAGGTGTTGAGACGTCGCGAGCACTGGCGCGAGCGTCCGGAAGCAGAGCGCATCGACATCGTGACTTTCCGCGACGGCGCGCTCGGTCCCGCGGCGTGGGCGACGGGCTTCGACCTGACGCCTCCGATCCATCCAGACGATCGAGAAGCTCTCGAGCGGGCGGACAGCACCCGGTCCGACTCCGAGTAGGCGTCGAACAACTTTCGCTCGACACTGCGAAGCTGACGGTGTTCCCTCACGGCCGCGGCCGAAATCAGGGAGGGCGGGCGTGCCGGACGGTTCTCACGGATCAGGTCGTTCCCACTGGGGAAGCCGGTTCGGTTTCATTCTCGCCGCCTCGGGAAGCGCGGTCGGCCTCGGCAACATCTGGAAGTTCCCCTACATCACGGGCGAGTACGGGGGCGGCGCCTTCGTGCTGGTTTACCTCGGGTGCGTGCTCCTCGTGGGCCTTCCCCTCATGTACTCCGAGCTCATCATCGGGCGGCGGGCCGGCAAGGACGTTCTCGGGGCGATGCGGAAGCTCACCAGCCATTGCGGCGACATGGGGAAGGATCTTTCCGGTTTCGCCGGGATGATGGGGATTGCGTCCGGCTTCCTCATCCTGTCGTTCTACTCGGTGGTCGGCGGCTGGGCGATCCACTTCTTCTGGGTCTCACTCGATCTCATCCCGATGGCCCAGGGCGGCGCCGACGAGACGTTCGGCGCGCTTGCCGGAAGCTGGAAGGTCTCCACGCTCTGGCACACGGTGTTCATGGCGCTCGTGATCTCGGTCGTGGCGCGCGGCGTCCACGACGGCATCGAGCGCGTGTGCAGTCGTCTCATGCCCGCGCTCATCGGCATCCTGCTGATCCTGCTCGTCTACGTCGGGTTCACGGGCGGTCTCGGGGCCTCACTCGCCTTCCTGTTCCGTCCCGACTTCTCGAAGCTCTCCGGCGAGGGAGCACTCGAGGCGCTCGGTCACGCCTTCTTCACGCTCTCGCTCGGTATGGGGGCGATGGTGACGTACGGCTCGTACCTCAAGAGCGACACCTTCGTCGTCCGGGACGGCGTGTGGATCGCGGCGCTCGACACGATCATCGCGCTACTCGCGGGGACCGTGATCTTCGCCGTGGTGTTCGCCGCGGGCATGGAGCCCGGCGCGGGGCCCGGGCTCGTCTTCGTGACGCTGCCCGATCTCTTCGCGCAGATGCCCGGGGGGCAGGCGGTCGGCATCGGGTTCTTCCTGCTCCTGATCTTCGCGGCGTGGTCGTCGGCGATCTCGCTGCTGGAGGTCGTGCTCGCCTACTTCGTCGACGAACACGGGTTGAGTCGGGGTAGGGGAGCCCTCCTCATCGGGGGGGCGATCTGGTTGATCGGAGTCGGCTCGGCGGTGTGGAGTCAGGTGTTCGACTTCCTCGACGGTCTGACGACGAACTACATGCTCCCGCTCGGCGGGATGATCATCGCGATCGCCGCGGGCTGGCTCATCAAGCCCGAGGACCGAGTTGCCGGATTCACGAGGACGGGGGGCGCCGGTGCGTTCCTGGCCACCGCGTGGCTCGTCGTCATCCGGTTCGTGACGCCGGTTCTCGTCCTCGCGGTCATTCTCTACAAGATGGAGATCATTCGGTTCGAGTGATGCGCCGCAAGAGACTCCGGGTGATGGTTGGTCTCCTCGCGATCCTCACGGGTTCGTGCGGAAAGCCGGAAAGCGGGCTGCCGCCGAGCGTCGTCGTGGGCACGGTGCTGCCGCTCTCCGGTCCCGACGCCGAGACGGGTCGCGACGTTCTGTTGGGGCTCCGGCTCGCGGCGGAACGAGAGGGCTCGACGATCACGCTGCTGCCGGTCGATGGAGAGGGGACGTCGATGGCGTCGGCCCGGAAGCTCCGGGCGCTGGCGCGGGATCCTCGCGTCGACGTGGTAATCGGGGGCTGGCTCGCGTCCACCGCGCGCACCCTCGCCGCGGTCGCGGGGGGCGTGGCGGTACCCTTCATCGCCCTGTCCCCGCTGGCCGGAGCGTCCAGCGAGGCGGTCGGGAACAACCTCTTCCTGTTGCACCGGATCGGGGCTCTCGGTCAGGCGGCTGCGGTCTTCGCGCGTGAAGACCTCGGCGGCGAACAGGCGGGGATCTTCCTCATTCCCGGCAGTACGGCATCGCGCACGCTCGGGGACGCGTTCGACCGTGAGTTCAACGCCGCCGGCGGCCAGGTCGCCTGGACGATCTCCCCGGACGAGGAGGGACGCGTCGCACTCCCGCGCGGGCCCGAGAAGAAGGTCGATGTGATCTATGTGGCCGGTCCGTCGGAGTGGGCGGAGAGATGCCTCGAGCTCGGCCAGAAGACCGCGAGCGCGACGATCCTGCTCGCCGACGGGTGGCGTTTGGACGCCGTCGACGCGTTGGTGGAGCGCGGAGTCCCGGTGTACCTGGCCGGCTTCTACTGCGGGACCGACGCGACGCCCGCCGTTCAGGAGCTTCTCGACGCTTGTGCCCAGGCGGAGCTGCCGGCCAGCCCGGCCGTTGCTCTCGGCTGGGACTCGCTGCGGCTCGTCCAGGAGGCGGCCGCCGCCGGAGGCACCTCGCGCGAGGCGATCCGGACCGCGCTGCGCATGGGAGAGCCGCTCGAGGGGGCCTCGGGGAACGTCGGGCACACTCGGTCCGCTCACAGCCCGGAGACGCCGGCGCTCTCGATGGCCGCCCGGGGCGGCTTCGTGTTCGTTCGACGCGTGGAGGTCGTTCCACCGCCGCCGCCCGGGGCTTGACGCTCGGAAAGCCGCATCGCTACATTCCTCGCGGCCATCCTCCCCGCACCGGATTGGGCGTGTCGACTCCATGACCCCACGCCAGGATTCCTTGCGCAAGATCCCGTCCGTCGACCAGGTTCTGGCGGCGCCCGCGGTCGTCGACCTGCTCCGGACCGAGCCGCGGCCCGTCGTGGTCCGCGCGATACGCGCGTGTCTGGATGAGATCCGGACGGAGGTCCGCGGCTCCAAGGACAATGGTCGACCGGTGCCGGGCGCATCCGACGTCGCCGCCCAGGTGGCGCGCTCGGTCCGGTTGGAAGTTCGAGGGCTGCGCCGAGTGTTGAACGCGACCGGAGTGGTGCTCCATACGAACCTCGGTCGAGCGAGGCTCGCGGACTCCGCCGTCCGCGCCGTCCAGGAAGTCGCGAGCGGGGCGTGCGACCTGGAGTTCGACCTCGTGACCGGCAAGCGCTCCTCCCGAGGCCGCATCCTGGAACGCCGGCTCGTGCAGATGACCGACGCCGAAGGGGCGCTCGTCGTGAACAACAACGCCGGGGCGCTCGTACTCGCCCTCAATGAGCTGGCCCGCGGGCGAGAGGTGATCGTGTCGCGGGGCGAGCTCGTCGAAATCGGCGGCTCCTTCCGCCTCCCGGACGTGATGGAGCGCACTGGAGCACGTCTCCGGGAGGTAGGGACGACGAACCGGACCCACGTGCGGGACTACGAGAACGCGATCGGCCCGGAAACGGCGATGCTGCTCAAGGTGCACCGATCGAACTTCCGTCAGGAGGGCTTCGTGACCGAGCCGACGCTCGCCGAGCTCGTCGAGCTCGGACGCCGGTATGACCTGACCGTGTTGCACGACCTGGGCTCGGGCGCGCTCTGGGAGATGCCGCCGCTGCGGGACGAGCCGCTCGTCCCGGGCAGTCTGGCGTCGGGGGTGGATCTCGTGACGTTCTCCGGCGACAAGTTGCTCGGCGGTCCTCAGGCCGGAATCCTGCTCGGCCGGGAGCCGCTGATCGAGCGACTCCGGAAGAATCCGCTGGCCCGAGCGCTAAGAATCGACAAGTTCACCATCGCAGCCCTTGCAGCCACGCTGGATCTCTTGGAAGATCCCGACAGGGCGCAGACCGATGTCCCGGTTCTCCGGGCGCTCGGGGCGGAACCCGCCGAGCTCGCGGGGCGTGCCGAGGCGATGGTCCGTGCTCTGGACGGATGTCCTGCGCTCCGGGCCCGGACGACCGAGGCGCTGAGCGAGGTCGGGGGAGGCGCTGTTCCGGCGGAAGGGCTGCCCACTACGGTCGTCGCGCTGTCGCACGAGACCCTCTCTCCGGACGAGCTGGCGGGCGAGCTGCGCGCCGCCGAGCCACCGGTGATCGGAAGGATCGCGGGGGGAGAACTCTTGCTCGATCCTCGAAGTCTCGATCGGGCGGAAGACGAAGAGTGCGTTGAGGCCATCCGGGCACGTCTCGCCGGGTCGGCAGGGGGAGGAAGATGACGACGGGAGCCATAGCCGAGTTCGGATCTCCGGAAGACGCTGCGCTCGAACTCGAGCTTCCACTTTTGGGCATGGTGCGGTCCCCGGCCGACGAGAGCGGCCCGATCGCGCCGTCGTATCCGGCCGACGAGCGGACGCGTCGAGAGTACCACCGCGCCGCCGACCGGATTCTCTTGTCGCCGCTGTCAGCCAAGGGCTCCGTCGGTCTGATCGGCGACGTCTCTTCGTTGCGCCGCGCCCGGATCGCGGCGGATCTCTCGACGTTGCTCGCCGCCGAGAAGACGTCGATCCTCGTCGACGCGGACCTCGGCGGGGCGCACCTGTCATTCGATGAGCGTGGCCGCTCCCAGGAAGGGCTCGTGGACGTGCTCCGTTACGGAGTTCGGTCGCCTCGCGTCGTCGCGCCTACCCAGGCTCCCGGACTGAATCTGCTGCCGGTGGGGTCGGGCACCGTGGACTTTGCCAGCACGTACGGCTCGGACTCCACCGCATCGTTGTTCGCGGAACTCCGTCGAACGGGCGATCTCGTGATCGTGAACGGCCCCGACCTCTCGGATCTGGATACCGCCCGCCCGTTCCTCGCCGAGGTCGCGGGCTGGGTTCTCGTACACGATTTCGGGGCGTCGGTCGCGGCCCGCACCCGCGAGCTCAAGGAGATCTTCGGGGCGGATGCCTGTGTCGGAGTGCTCGCGGTCGTGGTGGAGAGGCCGCCGTCAGAGGAGCTGCACGCGCCGTCCAGCTCCGAGTTCCTGCCGCCGTCATTGCCTCCGCCGATCGAGACGACCATCGAGAAGGAACAGGTCTACGAGGACGTTCCGTCCTACCGGGATGCGTTCGAGGCGGCACCGCCCGAGGAAGCCTCCCCCGTCCGGGACTTCCTCGAAGAAGCCCCCACCGGGGAGGTCCCGGCCGAGGACGTCGGGTCCCAGGGCCAGCCTCTGGAAGAGGATGCTTCCCACGCGGAGGAGAGCCCCGGCGGGCCGTTCGAGCCCATCCGCGCGGTGCCTCCCGCGCCCGCCGAGCCGCCGGAGCTCGAGCCGCCCGAGGAGCTCGAGCCGCCGGAATTCAAGCCGCCGGAGTTCGAGCCGCCGGAATTCAAGCCGCCGGCGGCGCTCGAGCCGTCGGAGTTCAAGCCGCCGGAATTCAAGCCGCCGGAGGCGCTCGAGCCGTCGGAGTTCAAGCCGCCGGAATTCAAGTCGCCGGAGGCGCTCGAGCCGCCGGAGTTCAAGCCGCCGG
>JALGZO010000589.1 GCA_025774865.1 bacterium
CATGAGGAATCTTCCCGGGGCGACCGGTGCGGAAGTTGCCGTCGCCCCGCCAGAAGAACTGTGCGTGCAACATGTGCCCTCACTGGTTCGGGTTCTTCAATCCAGCCGGATCGACGAGCGAGATCCGACCCGAGAGGACGGACCCGAGTCGCGCGAGAAACTGCTCCAACACGTTCCCTCCGGCCTTGACCGCGTTCGGCTGCGCCCCGTCGGGAACGCCCGGCCGTTCGCACTGGCAGAAGGGGAAGTAGTCCGGGGAGCCGGGCGGATCCGCCTCGTCAGCGAGTGCCGGCGCTCCCCATGCGAGAAGAGCAGCGGTCGCCAGGCCGGCGACCGCTGACCCGGTCGACAATCTCCGGGGGGTTCTCCGTTTCATTTGACGGCCCTCCCTTCTGGGCCATTCGTCTGCGTGTTTCGGACACTTCGGACCTCAGCCCGGCCGCGGCCGGGGGGCGGTGCCCGCGTATTGTAGTATCCAGAAGCGTGCCAGCGTCGGGGACGAGGAAGCCGACGAGAGCGCCCGCCGAGGGGCCGCCCAAGTCGATGACGTGGCACGAGTTCCCGCGCATCGAGCGTCCGTGCGCATTCGGATGCTGATTCCCCGCAGAACCAGGTGGCGGCCGGTCGCCGGCGAGTGACGTGGGGCCGCCACCCAACGGGACAGTCGACGTCAGATTGCCGAGGCCACGCGTTACCGCAGCACGGTGACCTTGCGCGTCCGCGAGACTCCGTCGGCGACGAGCCGGACGAGGTAGACACCGTCCGCGACGAGGCGGCCGGAATCGTCGCGGCCGTCCCACTGGAGGGTCCGCTCGCCTGCGGCGAGCGGCTCGTCGACCAGTCGGCGCACGAGTCGCCCGGTGACGTCGTAAATGCGCACCGACGCCTCCGCCGCCCGCGGCAGCGAGAAGCGAATCGCGGCGCGGCCACCCGGGGCGGGATTCGGAGCCACCGGACGGAGCCGAACGGCGGAAACGGCCGCGACGACGTCTTCGACGCCCGTCGGCTGATCGAGTTCCAGCGTCCACATCGAGCGCCCGTAGGTCCCGGCCACGAGCGATCTCGTGGGGTCGTGAAGCTCGAGATCCGTGACCACGACGTTCGGGAGCCCCGTCCCGAGGGCGCTCCAGGGTCCGCCGACACCGGGCGAGGTGAACACGCCGAAGTCGGTCGCGACGTAGAGGCGCTGCGGACTCTGCGGATCGAGCACGATGTCGTTCACCGGCACCTCGGGGAGATTCGAGCTGATGTCGGTCCAGCTCGCCCCGAAGTTCGTGCTCCGAAAGACGTGGGGGAGGGGATCGTCCCAGCGGAAGCCGGAGATCGTGACGTACGAGATCGTGGCGTCAGAAGGATCGACAGCCACCCGTGTGACCCAGCGCTCCGGCAGTGCGGCGTCCACCTTCGTCCAGTTCGTACCGCCGTTCGTCGTGACCCAGACGTTGGAGTCGTCGGTACCCGCCCAGATGACGTCCGGGTCGGTCGCGGCCACCGCAATGGTGGTGATCGTCGCGTACGTGTTGTTGCCGCCGCTCGGTCCGTCCGTGAGATCGGGGGAAATCGCGGACCAGAATGCCGCCCGGTTCGTGCTCCGGTACACCCACTGCGTGCCCGTGTAGAGCGTCGACGGATTGGAGGGGTCCATCATGACGGGCATCGACCAGTTCCGGCGACCCGACAGTCCGGACGTCGCGCCCATGAACGACGAGCCTCCGTTGGTCGAACGGTTCAGGTTGCCGTACTGCCACTCGGCGTAGACGTAGGCATTGTTCGTGGGATCGACCTGGCAGTAGAAACCGTCGCCGCCGAGGATGTTGTGCCAGTCGTTGTCGCCGCCGGTGAGGGTCCGGTTCGTCCCGTTGTCCTGCGTACCGCCGTAGCGCCGGTCCGGGAACTGGTGGTCCACCTCCACCGTGTAGAACTGGGTGAGCGGAAGGTCGCCGAGCTTCGTCCAGGCGGTTCCGCCGTTGGTGGAACGGTACATGCCACCGTCGTTACCCTCGTAGATCGTGCCGTTCGGGGCGAAGGCCTGTCCGTGGTGGTCGACGTGCATGGAGCCGCTCGCGCCGTGCCA
The DNA here is from genome assembly GCA_025774865.1 of bacterium. Classification (GTDB taxonomy): domain Bacteria; phylum ARS69; class ARS69; order ARS69; family ARS69; genus JALGZO01. Next base: position 2,075 of record JALGZO010000589.1, read on the forward strand.
GCTCCCGCCGCCGTTCGTTGTGCGGAAAAAGTCGTATCCCAGGACGAACACGCGGTTCGGGTTCGTAGGATCGACGCGGATGTTGCCGAACCACCAGCCGTACGTCGCGTACACGCCGCCCATGTTGCCGTCGTTCGTCTGGGCCCAACTGTCACCGCCGTCGGTCGTCTTGAAGACGCCGGCGAAGGAGCCGGGGGAGGCGTCGGCGTAGATGGCGTACAGAGTGTTCGGGCTGGACGCCGCGATCGAGATCCCGATCCGACCGACAGAGGCTCCGCCCGGAAGTCCGTTCGTGAGCTCCGACCACGCGTCTCCGCCGTTCGTCGAGCGCCAGATCCCGCTGCCGTCACCACCGTAGTTCAGGTTGTCGGGCGCGCGGGTGCGTTCCCACATGGCGGCGTACACGAGGTTCGAGTCCGTGGGATGGACGACCAGGTCGACCGCACCGGTGGAGTCGTTGATCGCGTGAACCTGCTCCCAGGAGCTCCCCCCGTTCGTCGTGCGGTAGACGCCGCGTTCGGGATTCGTCGACCACATGGCGCCGAGCACCGCGACGAACACGCGGTCCGAGTTCGACGGGTCCACGACGACCCGGCCGATGTAGCGGCTGTCGGGGAGTCCCATGTTCGTCCAGGTCGCGCCGCCGTTCGTACTCCGGAAGACGCCGGTGCCGCCGTAGGTGACGCTACCACCGCCGCCGTTCGGCTCGCCGGTGCCGACCCAGATCGTCTCCGGATCATTCGGATCGATCGCGACCGATCCGACCGAGAGGCTCGACTCGTCGTCGAACGTCGGGGTCCAGGTGGTGCCTCCGTTTGTCGTCTTGAGAATCCCGCCTTCGGCGCCGCCGACGTAGACGATGTTGGAGTCGGTCGGGTGACACGCGACGTCCGCGACTCGCCCCCCGATGTTGCGCGGTCCCACCGGATCCCAGGCCGGGCCGGAGCGTTGCTCCGCCGAGCGCAGCTCGGCCGCTCGCTCCCACGCCTCCAAACGAGCGGTCTGATTGATGTCGGGGTGGGGCCACGCGCGCTGTCGGAGGAACCATTCGTTCGGGGTCTTGCCGGCCTCGCGCGGCGGCCGGGAATCGTCGCCGCCGAGGAGAAACGAGACGGCGATCAGGGACAGCGCCCCCGCGGCGGAAACCACGGCGGCGCGAATCGACGGAATCCTGGGCATCGTGTCACTCCGGCGACGAGGGAACTCTTCCCGGCCAGTCTATCACCTGGCGCCGAAGATCCCGTAGGAATGTGCGAGGCTCGGCTGGATCCCCAGTCCGAAGACCGAGTGCCACGCGACGTCGTCCGGACCGTGAGAAGGGAGCAGGAGCACGTCGCCTGGCGCGAGGACGTAGCAATCGCCGGCCGCGACGAGGGCCTTCGTCAGGCGCCGGCTGCGGTTGAGCAGCCGCTCGAGCTCCGGGAAATCGCCGCGATCGAGCGCCCGCATCGCCTTGGCGGGCGTGTCCCAGCGCCTTCCCGACGAGCTCCGCCCCGCGAGCCGCACCACCTCGCAGGCGAGCCGACGCTTCGGCAGCGCCAGCCAGGCCGTACGTCCCGCGAGCTGGCCGAACACGACACCCCGCTGGCGCGTCTCGGCGTCATGATGAAAGACGGCGCCGCCGCCCGGAGCGTTGGAAAAGATGATGCGCTCCGAGAACCGTACCGGCCGACCGGCGAGCCTAGAACACGTGCGGCGCAACGTCCGGTGCGCCGTGATGAGACGGCACTCGGGGAACACCGCTTCGGCGAAGCGGTCGGCCGACACCGCCCGGGAGGCGTCGCGGCTCCAGTCGCCGAGCCGTTCCGACCCGAACGAGAACCGGATCCGCAACGACGCGTCCCGGGGGTCGAGCGACACCCACGACAGTTTCGCCCAGAGGTCACGATGCGAGCGCCCGCCCGGTCCCCGCGCGTGCACGTGCACCTTTTCGATTTCGCGCGGATCCCCCAGATCGACCGATGCCCCGGCCGCCTCGAAGCGCCGACACCCTTCGAGGCGTCGCCAGATCTCGTTCTCGAGCTCGAATCCGTCGCCGCGGCGAGTCCGATCGAGCATCGACAGCGTGCGCCGAATCGCGTTCCTCGCACCGGGATCGGCCAGGCGAAGAAGGCGCGGGCCGAAGATCGGCTCCGCCGCCGCCCAGAGCTCGACCATGTGGCCGGCGTCCGGAAGGCGGGGCGCCGGTCCCGAACCACGCGACAGGAACCCGTGGTGAACGCCGCGACGCACGAGCGGCCACGCGTTGGATCGGGCGCGCGCGCCGGGCGCACGCGGTGTCCAAATCCAGGGAGACGACGTCATTCGCGCAGGCTACCGGAGCCGGGGATCCCAGAAAACCCTTCTCCGCCGGCCGACCCGAGTGCGAGACTCGGCGACCCGCCGCCGAAGGAGGATCGAGCATCTCCACGCCGCCGGCCGATCGCGGTCGCTTCCGGATTCAGAGCCTCCTCGTCGTCCTCGTCTCCCTTCTGTTCGCCCTCGTTCTCGCGGAAGGGGTGCTTCGCCTCCTCGGCCAGACGCCGTACGCCGTCAATCCCGAGCGAGCGAAGTTCTGGCTGCACGACGAGACGCTCGGGTGGCGCCATCGTCCGAACCAGTCCGGTGCCTTCGCCAAGTCTCCGTTCGAGATCCAGGTCGACATCAATTCCGGGGGACTCCGGGACCGGGAGTATCCCCACGAGAAGCCCGCCGGCCGGCAACGTATCGTCGTGCTCGGCGACTCGTACACGTGGGGCTTCGGCGTCGAGCAGCCGGACATCTTCACCGAGCTCCTGGAGGAGTCCCGCCCCGGCGTCGACGTGATCAACGCCGGCGTGTCCGGGTACGCCACCGATCAGCAACTGCTGTGGTTCCGGTCCGAGGGAGTGCGCTACTCGCCCGACCTCGTTCTCCTCGTCTTCACCGGCAATGACGAGCACGACAACGCCCAGCACCTCGTCTACGGGATCTACCACAAGCCGAAGTTCGTCTTGCGCGACGGCGAGCTGACGCTGACGAACGTTCCGGTGCCGCGCGTGTCGTGGCTGCGTCGTGCCGTCCACTGGCTCGGGCAGCGCACGGCGCTCTTCGGTCTCGTGGGACGAGCTCGGTACACCGTGATCGCGGCGGTCCGAAATCGCATCCGACAGGGAGGCGGCGGCGAGGAGGCGCCCGCGGCGGCGCCGCGCCCGCCCGAGGAGCGGTTCGCCGTGACGCTCGCGATCCTCGAGGAGATGAAACGAACCGCGCAAGCCGCCGGCGCGCGCTTCGCGATCTTCATTCACGGCCACGGCTGGGTCGCCGGGTACCACGGCAAATACTGGGAGATGGTGGAGACCTTGAAGCGGTTCGGCTACGCGCCGCTCGTCTTCGAGGAGAGCGCCGAGTATGACCAGAAGGAGCTCATGATTCCGAAGGACGGCCACTGGAACGAGAAGGGGCACGGAGTCGTCGCGCGGGAGCTCTCGAAGATGATCGACGAGCGTGGCCTACTGGAT